>JAFYJP010000138.1 GCA_017538085.1 Bacteroidales bacterium
CCAACGGCATTGTCGAAGGCTATGTGAACAAACTGAAAGCGGTCAAACGGAGCATGTACGGACGGGCATCCCTCGAACTGCTGAAAAGAAAAATGGTGTTCGGAAACCTATGCTTCAACTAAATTGCGGAAGAACCATTTTCGTTTACAGTGACTTCAACTGAAAAAGGTTTTCAGAGAGCAGTCCCTAAAAACATCACATTATAAACCGGCATATAAGTCACGCCGTCTTTTTCCTCAACAGTGCCCTCGTTGCAGAAAACGATGGCGTTTTTCACGGAATAATCCTCGTTTTCGATGAAATGCTCCAAGGCACTATGCACATAATAATCCTTCCCCGACTTGACTTCCAAAGGCAATACTGAAAGATGCTCATAGTCGTCAATGAGGAAATCAACCTCACCCTTTTTCTTGTTGTCGTAGTAGAACAGCTTGAAGCCATGCGCCTTCAGTTCTTGTGCCACAGCCAACTCATACACCGTTCCCAAATTCATACTGCATTCGTCATTCAAAATGGGATTGATGTTGTTTCGGTACAAAATGCCCGTCAACATTCCAACATCATTGAGATACAATTTCAACAGGTTCTTGCTCATCGACTCTACGAGCGGGAAAACAGGTGTCGAAATAGCCTTCACACCAATTGCGATACCTGAAGCAATCAGATAATCGAATTCATCTTGATAATCCTTGAAGCGCTTGCTGTCCATTCCTTCAATGTCACGGGCGACGATGCGCTTTTTCTTGTTTTCCAAAACCGAAGGAATCATATCGTAAATACGTCTGATTTTCAAGCGGTTATCTTGGTCATATTTTGAAGCATCAATGCCGTAATACTCATGAATCTGGCCTTGGATTTGTCGCACGGTGACTATGTTGGTGTCGTTCACAAACGATTGCACCGCTTCGGGCAAGCCACCAACCAACAAATACTTGCGGAACAGGTCCATCATCCGCCGATGGAAACTCTCTTGCAGGCTTTTCTTGGCCAAAAACATCTCACGACAATGGCTGATGAACTCATCTCCAACACCATTCGCCCAAAGAAACTCTTCAAAATCAAGCGGATAAAGATGACGGACTTCGATACTGCCCATCGGGATGGAAAGTGTCTTGAATAAGGTGATACCCAACTCTGAACCACTTGCAATGTAAGTGAAGCGATTGTCCTGATTGAGAAATTTGAGCAAAGTCAGCAGATGCGAATAGGCCTGAATCTCATCGAGAAAAACCAAAGTATCCTCCTTGCTGCCCAACTTTTCTCCTGCCAAGGCACTCAATTGCAGGTAAAAGCCTGAAACCGACAACGCCTCGGCAAAATTCCTTTCGTTCAGGCTGTCGTCCAGCAAGTTGATTTCCACATAGTTCTTGAACATCCGCTGTCCGACTTGGCGGATGATGAAGGTCTTTCCTGTCTGTCGGGCACCGTCCAAAATCAGAATTTTCTGTGGTCGTGAGGCCAAGAAATCCTCAATATAAGTTTCTATTTTTCGCTTCAGCATGGCCTTGGTTTTTAATTTGCTGCAAAATTACATGTTTTCAGCAAATTACAAAACAAAAACTGCATTTTCCTATAAAAATTACCCTTAAAAAACTGCGTTTTCCTATAAAAATCGGGTTGAAATAACTGCGTTTTCCAATTAGAACTGTAAACTAAATGAATATTTTTCTGGAAATATTTGTCTTTCCGGCAATGATGACAACGTAAACGCCTGATTTCCCGCTGAATGGGATTTCAGCAGAATAACCATTTATCCTATTGTACGTCACAACTCTGCCCGCCATGTCAACGACATACATATCACCTTCCAGCATTTTATCGGAACTGACTATTATATTTCCATTGGAATAATAGGCTTTCAAACTGATTTCATCCGCAAAATTTGAAATGCCGTGATGTGCTATCTCACAGGCACCAATATCCGGATGCCACTGATTACGTTCAGTGCCGAAATAGTCAGTGGTGATGCCTTCAATCGGAGTTCCAAGAGCATTGCTTTCAGCAATCATCAGCAGACTAGTGGAAGTGAACTCAGGGTTCATATCATAGTTTGTTGTATCATTATTCATTGTGTTCCAATCACTTATATCATAATACCAATAAACACTGTCAGAAGTCATATTAAAAACAGGATAACCGTCTTCCATGTCATCAGCATAAAAAATATTATGAGTTATATTCATCTTATTATTCAGTAACGGCACCAAATCGTCAGCCACATTTCTGATTCCCAGGCAGGTGGCATCTGTGACAGGCTGGCCATAGATGTCTCCGAAATTATTGAGAAGAATGTTGTTTCTCATGAAAAATCTGCTTCCTTTGTCGAGACCGTCAACCAAGAAGCAGGTACTTTTAGCAACATTTTCAAGATATTGGGAATTATCCTCGCAAAGATAAATCGAATTATAGTAAAACTCTGACAATGAGCTGACTGTATGTGTATATATTCCATAAGCATTGCCTGCCGCAACGTGGGAAATCATGTTATTGTAACATTCAACAGAATCATTTGACGACATTATTATCATACCGTATGCGGCATCAGGCCCGTGCGCTTGGCCATTGTTATTAACAATATCGAGGATTAAATTGTTACTGATGGTTCCTGAGCCATCATACACGGTAATGCCTGTAGGAAGGTCACCTCCCATAACGCTGAATATTTTGTTGTCTGAAACCACGAATCTGTTGGAACCCCAATTATGGCTATTTACCACGCTTACACAAATCCCGCAAGACGTAATATGATAACCGTCTCTCACATCACCTATTGAATTGCCGTTGATGATGATATCCCTTCCATTTTTGTCTGAATCATCCATGACAAACAGTCCAAAGATTGCACGTGATATATTGTTGTTTGACAACACAATAGGATATTCGCCAAAATGACATTCAGCTAATATGCCATACGACTGGCTATCAGCTATCTCTGCCACAATATTGCATCCGTCAATTACAATATCGTCACAACTACCATATAATCTGATTCCTGCTGTGCCATTGACTTTGCTTTCATTTACAATATTTAGCCTGCCGTCACCATAAATAGAAAAGTGCTTTGCATTATCAAGATAAAAGATACAATCTGCAGAATCCTTCAGAATAACATTAATGTCATCCGTTAATTTTAATGTAATGGTTGTATCAGCACCAGTTCCTTTGATATCCTGTACGGTGATTGGGAACGTCTCACGGTAAAGGCTGTCGTCAGGGATATAATCCGCAGTGACAAGCAGTATGATACTATTGTCAACACCCCAGTTGTAAAGACTGTCAAAAGCGGCTGAAATAGTTTTGAAGTCATGATTTCCGTTTTGTCCAATTGTCAGTGTATCAACATTTTGTGCCTGAACGGACAAAATTACGGAGAACAGAAATATTATTGAAACAAATAGTTTTTTCATTTCGTGAAATTTTACGCAAAGATAATGTTTTTTTTAAGATGCCACGCTCCTTTGGAAGGACGAGTTGATTTCTTTATTATAATAGGTAGTTTTCTATGTTTCGTTTCACACTGCAAATAGATGTGTTTTTTGTAAAAAACAAAACAATAGCAAAAATGTTTTTTGCAAGAAACAACCAATGTCATTATGTTGCTCTCAAAACAGAGTAAATGGTAATTATTTGATGGTAAACCTCTGGATTATGGATTACTTTTGTAAATACTCAGAAAGGTATGGCACCGCAAACACCAACTCACCTCGACGGGGTGATTCTATCACACCTGCTTCTATGAGTCGCTTACGATATGGCTGGATGGTTGCCGAATGAGGGCTGGAACAAACTATGAGTATTTTTCTGATTGTCCTTCTTCATCCTTTACTCAGTTTTATTCTTCTTTATTCTGTTTTATTTTCCTTTATTTTCTTTTATTCTTTTTCCAAGTGCAAATATATATATAATTTTTTGATACTGATGCCAAAAAGATAAGGCTGCATTGCTCCCGAAAAGTGTCAACTTTTTTTCAGGATAAGACAGGAAGGTTTGTTTCTTGAAATTTTTCGCGAAAATGGAGTATCTTTGCAAAAAACAAACTGATTATTTTATGAAAAAAACATTTACAATAATTTTTATCCTATTTGCAGCATTGACAAATTATGCACAGAACGTAAAACCGGCGGAACAACTGCCGGAGACCAATCCTGTAATCCTCAACCGCATCAGTGAATGGCAGGACCTCAAATTTGGCTTTATGATGCATTGGGGCATATATTCACAATGGGGTGTTGTGGAATCATGGTCGATATGCAACGAACCCTGGATTGACCGCGGTGGCATTCCATATAATAAATATGTTGCTGATTATCAAGCGTTAAACAAAACCTTCAACCCTACCGACTTCGATGCTGAACATATCGCTGAACTGGCTAAGGAAGCAGGCATGAAATACGTAGTCTTCACCACCAAACACCACGATGGTTTCTGCATGTACGATACAAAATATACCGACTATTCCGTTACTGACCCAAGTTGTCCGTATTCAAAACATGAAAATCCCGACATAACCGCCGACATAGTCAACGCATTCAGAAACAATGGGTTATGGACAGGATTGTATTTCTCAAAACCCGACTGGCATTGTCCCGACTACTGGGCTCCTGAATGGGCAACTCCCGACAGAAATGTCAACTACAACCCGACAACTTATCCCGAACGCTGGCAGAAATACTGCGATTTCACCTATAACCAAATCCATGAGCTGACGCACAACTACGGTGACATCGACATCCTGTGGCTTGACGGCGGCTGGATACGCCCCGAATGGAGCATTGACGATGAAACCCGCGAATGGCTCGGATGTCAGCAGTGGATTCAGGACATTGACATGCCAAAGGTTGCAGCCATGGCACGCGACAACAACCCTGACCTCATAATTGTTGACCGCTCTGTCCACGGCAGATACGAGAACTATCAGACTCCTGAACAGGCTATCCCCGACACTCTGCTCCCTTATCCTTGGGAAACCTGCATGTCAATGGGTGATTCATGGTCATACAGTGACAAAGATGTTTACAAATCAACCAACAAATTGATTCACAATCTTGTAGATATTGTAGCAAAAGGAGGAAACTATCTTCTGAACGTCGGTCCAGGACCTGATGGCAGACTGCACCCGACAGCCATTCAGCGTTTGCACGACATCGGCAAATGGATGAAAGTCAACGGACAGGCTATCTACTCCACCCGTCCTCTCTACCCTTACTGCGACGGGAAAGTACGCTTCACCCAGGGCAAGGATGGTCACGTCTATGCCATTTATCTTCTCGATGAAGGTGAAACGCTTCCAGAGTATTTTGACTTCAAATGCAGCAGCAACCTGAAGAACGGTCAGATAAAGGTGTTGGGCGCCTCAGCAAAGGCAACGATAAAAAAGACCGATGACACTTACAGAATAACTGTTCCCGCAAAACTGCGCCAAAACCCTCCCTGCGAAAACGCAATTGTTTTTATCTGCAAATAAACGCAAACCGGAGCCGACTTGATGCACCACTCTAACCGTTGTTGCCGGTACTGCTATAATGTGTCCAAAAAAGTAGTCTTAATTAATGGGTACATTATAATTTGTTTTTTTTAAATATAATTCCTAATTTTGTCGGCAAATTAATATATTATGAAAAAATACTTGTTTTTAGCGTTGGTTTTATTATTTGCAACACAGGTTTTTGCCCAAACACAGAAGGGTTATGTCAAAACCAAGGGTCGTATGGTGAGCGGACAGCTGGTGCCAGGCGAGGGACTGAAGGGTGCCACGGTGGCGGTGAAGGGCCGTACTCCAGTGCTCGTCAACAAAGATGACGGCGAGTTCTCGTTCCCTATAAGCGACAATCAATTCAGCTTCGACTCGGTGTGCAAAAAAGGCTACCAGCTCATCGATGCCGAGGCCTGTTCAAGGATATACAAGCCTTCGGGGAATCCTATTTATTTCGTGATGGAGACACCTGAGCAGCAGCTGCAGGACAAGCTCAACGCTGAGCGGAAAATACGGCGTAACCTTCAGAAACAGCTGCAGGAGCGTGAAGACGCGATAGAGGCTTTAAAAGAACAGCAGAAAATCTCGGATGAGGAATATCGTCAGGCGTTGCAGAAACTATACCAGGACCAGGAAAGCAACGAACAGCTTATCTCCGACATGGCAAAACGCTACTCTGAGTTGGACTATGACCAGCTGGATGAGTTCTACCGTAAAGTGTCATATTGCATAGAAAACGGTGAGCTTACCAAAGCCGACTCGCTTCTTAACACCAAAGGTAACGTTATGCAGCAGATTGAGGAAGAAAAACAGAAAGGACAGGCGATACAGGAGCAGAAGCGCAAGCTGAAAAAGGCTGAGGCCGTTCACACCGCTAACGTTGACGAATTGGCAAAACGTTGCTTCAGCTATTACGAAAACTTCAAAGCCCAGTATCTTAACGACACAGCAGCATATTATCTGGAACTCAGGGCCAGCTTGGATACCACGAATTTGGAGTGGCTGTTTGATGCCGGTATGTTCATTGAAAGCTATATCGCCGATTATAGCAAGGCACTTGAATACTACCAATCCGGACTGCGGCAATCCATACTTCAATATGGCGAAGAAGATGAGAACACTGCCATGTTTTATTCGGCAATCGGAATAATACACTATTATCAGGGGGATTTTGAAACAGCCCTGGAGAACTTGACCAAATCATTCAATATCCGTAAATCCGTTTTTGGTGAAAACAATCCTGGTGTGGCCGAATGTTATAACAACATCGGCACAATATATTTCAACTATGGAGAAATTGACAAAACTATGGAGTATTACCAAAAAGGGCTTTCTATCTCCAAGGCTTGTTATGGGGAAAACCATGTTGATGTGGCTGCATGCTATATCAATTTGGGTGTCTTATCTTCCCGGTTGCAGGAATTTGACAATGCTTTAGATTATTATGACAAAGCACTGAAGATAAAAGAGCCGATTTATGGTAAAAATTCACCAGATGCAGGTTATATTTATTTCCAGACAGGCATTGTATATGAAAAACTGGAGGATTATACAAGGGCAATGGATTATTATATGATTGCCAAAAACGCATGTGAATCGACACTCGGCAAAAATCATCCCACTGTGGGCTTGATATATTATAACATAGGAAACATCTACGCCATTCAAGAGAATTTCGATAAGGCAATGGAATACTATACACAATCTCTTTCAATCTTAGAAACTGTTATGGGAGAAACACACCCATATACAGCTATGGTAATCTTGGGCATAGGCATGGTTCATTACAAGACGGGTGACTATACAACGGCTTTGGAAAAACTCCAAAAAGGTGTTGAAATTGAAAAAGCTATTTTTGGCGAGAATATCCCTAACAAAGTACAAAAATATAATATAATAGAACAAATCAAAACAAAGATGGCGGAGCAGGAAAAGGAATAAATAAACCAACATGGATTCACAATTCAAATATTTTGCCTTCATCTCATATAACTCGAAGGATACCGAGTGGGGTAAAAAGGTTCAGAAGAAGCTTGAGCATTACCGTATGCCAGCTACGCTGTGCAGCGAGCACGGCTGGAAACGCAGACCTATCAATCCTGTGTTTTTCGCTCCTACCGACATACAGCCTGGAGGACTGTCGGCCGAGCTGCAAGAGAGGCTGAAGGCATCGCAACACCTGATAGTTATTTGTTCGCCCAATTCAGCCAAGTCGCAATGGGTGGGCAGAGAAATTGAATACTTTCACAACCTTGGGCGTACCAATAACATACATTTTTTCATTGTAAAAGGAAGTCCCCATAGCGGTGACCCCGCAACGGAATGTTTCAACCCCGTTGTGGATAAACTTAGACTGCCAGAGATTCTCGGTGCAAACATCAATGAACACGTTTATCGCCTGCCTTGGCTCAATCGCGAGCGGGCCTTCGTGCAGCTTGTGTCAAAACTGCTTGGTGTTGAATTCGATACCATCTGGCAACGCCACAAACGCAGGCTTGTAAGAAAAGTGTTGGCATGGACAATCGCATCAATAGTTGTATTGTCTGCTTTGATAGGAGTGTGGCGCTTAAACCAGCCAATTGATGTTGAGACACAACTGAACGAAACATCGGTTCACAACCCAAACCTTCCACCGCTGCATAAAGCCATCGTCACGATGTCACTCGACAATGAGACAAAGACCGATACTATTCAGACAATGCAATCAAAGATAGTGTTTAGCAATATTCCACACCGTTTCCTGAACAAACAGGTTCGCTTTACCGTAACATGTCGCGATTTCATTGGCGTTGACACGGTGGTGACCTTATCGAAAAACGTAATTCTGGATGTCAAACGCGATCCGTCAGTGTATGGCAATGTGCATTTTCTGCTATATGATCCCGACAAGGAGACAGGTGTGGCCGACACAAAACTCGAAATAAACGGATACGAAATTACAACAGATGAAAACGGCTACATGTCGCTGTTTATCCCACTTGAATCACAAAACAAGTATTACAAGATAAAAACGCAAATAGGACTATATAATGACACTATTTTCATGCCTTGTGGTGAAAGTGATGTGATTATGACAAAAAAATAGTTGTCTTTGTCCCGTAAAATTTAGAAATATAATGAAAAGATTAGGTAAAAAATGGCTTATTAACGGATGGTGGTCTGTGATTATGCTGCTGCTTGCTGCGCTGGTAGCCATTATGGCATGGCTTTACTTCCACGATAACCGGGTGTCGCCTTGGCTTCAGATGCTGACATTAACGACGTTTGTAGTCCTCGTATGGGGCGTCTGCGGCGACTTGACAAACATCTTCAGTTTGCGCAAACAAGAAAACGGCATCACATGGTGCCAGATACTCATATTATTTGCTTTCATCCTTTGGATTATCGGGTTTATTTGGATTTTCGAAATCCATAAGAGCAGTAGTAGCACTATAGTATTCGGTGTCATAGGTGGTCTCATGACGATAGTATTCCAGGAAAAATTAAAAGGTGTGGTCACTTTTATCCATCTTCGTACCCATCATTTGTTGAACATCGGCGACTGGATACAGGTGCCAAAATATAACGTTGACGGGACAGTGAGAAAGATAACGCTGACGACAGTAACCATCTACAATTGGGACACCACCACATCCAACATCCCGATAAGCGCACTTCATGCCGACCATTTCATCAACCTGCAGAATATGGCGGTTGGTAAGACATACGGTTGGCGTATCGACAAGACGTTTATCGTCGATACGGAGTGCTTCCATACCATTTCTAAGCAGGAGGCGGATATGCTTAAATCTGAGGAGTTCAACAAGCAACATGACATCCTCGACTATCTTCCTGAAGAAGAGATAAAAGAAGGTGCGCTGAACGCCCGTCTGTACCGCCTTTATCTGTACCATTGGCTGATGAGTCAGCCCGATGTCTCACAGTTGCCGCGTCTGGTGGTAAAATGGATAAACCAAGTGATAGAAGGTATGCAAATGCACATGTATGTCTTCATCATCACCAATGATCTCGATGATTTCGAATGGCACCAGTCGGTGATTGTTGAACATGTGATTGAATCTCTCGGATGGTTCGGCCTGCGTCTGTATCAGCGTCCGTCGAGCTACGGTAAAGTAACAAAGGAGGCTTGAAAATGAAAAAGAATATCGTAAGAGAAAGTCCGTTTGAGTATTTGAGAGACAGATACGGGAACAAATTTTCGGAAGAGACGGTCAAAAACTGGTATAAAGCCCGTGCTTACGTCCTTGGCAAACTTGGCGGAAATCAGCAGAACATTGTAGTTGACGGCGACAGTCCTCTTTTGCTTTCGGTTGTCCGTCATCTGGCTTTGTATGCCCATTATATCAGCAAAAAGCCAACCGTCATTACGATAGTGAGCCAAAATGGGAAAATCGAAGACGAGCTGAAGAAAGAGGAATATCTGTGCTACCTGGTGGATTATCTTAAACGTGCCGATTGCGACCTCGACATCGAACTGCATATCGAAAAGGAAATTTCTGCTGATTTTCAAGGTATTACAATGACCGAAGCTGACGTCAACGACTTTATAAATAATAAGAATCACGAGGAGGTTTATACCATCGATACACGTAAAGCCGCTTTGGCACAGAAAATTTACGAGTTAGGTGCAGTCATTGACAATCTGCCAGCTGAGGACATACATTGCACGAAACGTTATGCCATGGCACTTGAGTCTTTTGAATACAATCTGATGCAAGACGAGATAAAACCGTTGATTGATAAAGCCCAGTGGGAGAACAATCCTATTAAGGTGAAGAATGGGGTGTCAAGCATTTATTCCGCCGACTGTTTCGAGCTGAGGGTCTTTGCCATGAAAGGAGATAAGAAAAACAAGTATCATATATGGGAGGAAAACAACGAGGCTCTTTCAATTAGCGAGCATGCCCGTTGGGTTGTTGAGCGGCTAATCATGGGCTATCGTCCTATTAACCATAACGAGCGCATGCAGTATGAAACGTTATTTGGTGAAAAACGTCAGGATTATTTCAAAAAATTGAAAAACAATCCCCAGGATTTGGCACATATCGACATCTGCTCGTACCATGACCTGCGCCGTATCGACCCTGACAGTCTGAAATACGACAGCTTCCTGATGTTGGCGATACCAAGAATTTTAGAGAGATTAAAATAATTAACAACAAAAATATCAAATTATACAATCAGCCGGAAAACGTTTGTTTATATGAATAAATAACGATACTTTTGCAGATTCAAACTGGAGAAGCCGAAAACCAAACAGAGTAGGCAAAATATAATCATAGAAAAAATGAAAAAATCTTTATTGACTATTGCTGCTATTGCTCTTGTTGCATTAACTTTTGCAAGTTGCAACAAGAAAGTTGAATGCACTTGCAA
>JAFYJP010000010.1 GCA_017538085.1 Bacteroidales bacterium
AAATCAGATGGGTGCTTTTAATTTCTTCATGAAAGAGATAGCTATTGACTTAGGAACAGCCAATACTATAATTATATATAACGATAAAGTTGTAGTTGACGAACCTTCAATCGTCGCTATTGAAGAACCAACAGGCAAGGTGCTTGCAGTAGGCAAAAAAGCAATGATGATGCAGGGACGTACCCACAGCAGCATCCGCACCATTCGTCCTTTGCAGAATGGTGTCATTGCCGACTTCAACGCTGCGGAAATAATGATAAGGGAGTTGATTAAGATGATTAACATCCAGAAAGGTGTCTTTACTCCAGCACTTAAAATGGTAATCTGCATACCTTCCGGTATCACCGATGTTGAAGAAAGAGCCGTCAAAGACTCAGCAGAACATGCTGGTGCAAGAGATGTCAGACTTATCCACGAACCTATGGCAGCAGCAATCGGCATCGGTATCGATGTGCTCGAACCTACCGGCAACATGATTGTCGATATAGGCGGTGGCACTTCAGAAATCGCCGTCATCGCTCTTGGCGGTATTGTCAACAACACCTCAATCAGAGTTGCAGGTGACGAACTTAATGCCAACATCGTCGAATACATGCGTACAGAGCACAAAATCAACATCGGTGAAAGCACTGCCGAAATGATTAAAAAAGAAGTCGGCGCCGCTCTTCCAGATATTGACGTAAAACCTGATGATTACGCTGTTCACGGCAGAGACATGCTTACTGGTATCCCTAAGGAAGTCAAGGTTAATTATATGGAAATTGCAGGAGCTCTTGACAAAACCATATCAAAAATCGAAACCGCTATCCTCAATGCTCTTGAAAAAACTCCTCCGGAACTTTCAGCCGACATTTACCGTACCGGCATCTACCTTGCAGGCGGCGGCTCGCTCCTCAGGGGCCTTGACAAACGTATCAGCAGAATGACAAAACTTCCTGTCTATGTCGCTGAAGATCCGCTGCGCGCTGTTGCCCGCGGTACCGGCATAGCCCTCAAAAACTTCAACAAGTTCACCTTCCTCATCAAATAATGTTTTTTGAGTCATGCGTGAAATAATCCGCTTTCTGCAAAGATACATTTTTCCTATAACTTTCATCATTTGCCTTCTGGTAAGCCTTATACTGCTTATGCGCTTTAATGACTACCAAAGGGCGGTATCCAACAACTTTGTCAATAATTTCGAAGGCACAATATATGAGAAGCGTTCCGATTTTACCAAATACTGGCAGCTCGGCACCATAAACAAAAACCTGGCTGAGGAAAACGCCATGCTCAGAAAAATGCTGATGACATCCTATCGGAATTATGACATTGACACAATGGACATTGACAATCTTCGCACTCTTTACGGCAGCACCTTCAACAATCCCGAAAACCCAAATATCTTCAATTTTATCCCAGCCGAGGTCATATACAACTCCACCAACTATAACAATAATAAAATTATTATAGACAAAGGCAAAAATGATGGTATTAGGGAAGGAATGGGGGTCATTTCTCCAACCAGCGTTGTCGGCATAGTAGTTAAAGTCACCAACAACTACGCATCCATCATGCCGGTCCTTCACTCCAATTTTCGAGTCGGCGTAAAACCAATATCTGAAAAAGAGTACGGTACCGCCTCATGGCATGGCAATGACTTCCGGACAGGAAACGTGGTGGATCTCCCTTCACATACCCGTCTGAAAATAAACGATACTATCGTTACCAGCGGATTGTCAAAGATATTCCCTCCCAACATCCCGGTCGGCCTCGTAAAAAACATAAAGCCGAAAGCAAGCACCGGTGTACTTGATGTTGATATCTCCTTTATCGATGATTATAGAAAAACCACTTACGTATATGTCATCGACCATATATATTCCAATCAGATAGATTCCTTAATGTATTGATATGCGCAGATATATTCAACATATAATTCGTTACATTATCCTGACACTGTTTCAAGTTATCGTATTGAATAACATCAATATAGGTGGATTCCTATGTCCTTATCTCTATGTTCTCATCATATTGATGCTGCCTGCTAATATCGAAAATTGGCTCATGGTAATCATTTCCATGTTTGTTGGACTGACTATTGATTTCTTCAGCGGCACCATTGGTTTGCACGCCTCGGCCTGTGTTCTTATGGGGGCATGCTATCATTCCATACTCCGTTTTTTCATCAACAACAGAGAAATGAAACCAGGAACAGTCGCCGATATTCGGTTTATGGGCTTACTCAATTATACTCTTTTTACTCTGATAATGATAACTGTTCACCATTTGGCTTTATTCTTCCTGGATGCATTCACTCTCAAGTCTTTCCTTGTCACCTTGGGACACGCGGGGCTTAACATTCTGCTGACTCTGGCAATAGTACTGCCCTATCAGCTGATATTCAGGTCAAGAGTACACCGATATAGTTATTAGTCAACATTATGGCAAGAATAATCTCCATAGAATCCACATCACAAACTTGTTCAGTCGCACTCGCTGAAAACGACAAATTGATTGCCTTAAAAGAAACCTCCGGGAACAATCATTCAGTCGTACTTACACAATTCATTCTTGACGTTCTGAACGAAGTCGGACTGAAATCCACCGACCTTGATGCGGTCGCAGTAAGCAAAGGCCCCGGCTCGTACACCGGCCTCAGAATAGGCGTTTCGGCAGCAAAAGGTCTTTGCTATTCACTTGACATCCCCTTGATTGCAGTAGATACACTTTATGCTCTTGCACTATCAGTCAGAGATTTGTATCCCGAATGCTTTATATGCCCGATGATAGATGCACGCAGAATGGAAGTCTATACAGCTTTGTATGATTCAAACATGAACACAGTGCTTGATGTCCATGCCAAAATCATTGATGAATCTTCATTTCAAGACTGTCTGTCAAGCAACAAGATTGTTTTCCTCGGCTCGGGTGCCCCTAAAACTAATAATGTGATAAAATCGCCAAATGCGATATTTGATTTATCACACGACCTTTCAGCAAAAAACATAATATCCACTGCATATCAACGTTTTACAGATAAAAAATTCGAAAACATAGCATATTTCGAACCATTTTACCTGAAAGAATTTGTCGCAAAAAAACCTGTTGTAAAAGCACTTCGGTATTAATATAATTATTAAAAAAATTTGTACATTTGCAACGCTGGAATAATAATTCAATATAGACTTAAAACATTGAATATAATAATATTACAAAAATGAAAAACATATTG
>JAFYJP010000011.1 GCA_017538085.1 Bacteroidales bacterium
ATCACATCATGGACGGCAATGATTTGGTAATCAGTTGTAAAGATACGTCACACGACCTTATTACCATCGTATTGGCATTTAAGGATGAGGACATAAAAATCGGGCATTCGTATATTTTGCCGGAAGAGGACGGCAGCATAATCCTCACCGGAGACAACGCCATCACCCATGCAGCCGTTGACGGACGCAGTTATATGACTACACAAGCCAACTCCTGGAAGTCGTGGTTTGTTGACGTGAAAAAGTCAGGAACATACAATGCCTTTGCTGTTTATCTCCCAGACGTTGACGAAAAAGTGTTGTCATTAAACGTTGGCAATCAAACAATTACACACACTTTCCCAGGCGTTGACAAGATGGTTCAAACCACCTACATAGGTAAGATAGTAATCGAACCTGGAGAGCAGGAAGTGACATTGAAGCAAGTCAACCCAGCCTCACCACTGGAAGCGTTGGGAATAGATTTAAAAAGAATACTATTGATTGAAAATTAAGAGTCATCAAACAAACCGACGACTTGCAACCCAATCGGCTGTTAGCTTCTCCGATTATTCAGAATCATGAGGTAGTACAGCAATGTTGCCAAAGATGAAAGTGCAGCGACAACGTATGTTCTTGCAGCACATTTGAGTGCATCCTGAGCCTTATCATGCTGCTCACCGACCACCATTCCTGAAGTTTCGAGCCAATTAAGGGCACGGTCGGACGCGTTATATTCAACAGGTAAAGTAACAAATGAGAATATAGTCGTCAAAGAGAAGAGGATAATACCTATTAAAAGAAGTATTTCACCGAAACTCACCAATGACGCAACTCCCAGCAGCAACATGCCTGCGAGCAGAATCCATTGTGACCAGCGGGAACCGAATTGTACGAAAGGAACCATGGCGGAACGCATCTTCAGCCATTTGTAGCCGACCGCATGCTGTACGGCATGTCCACATTCGTGAGCGGCAACAGCAGCGGCGGCGATACTGTTCATATTATACGTGGTCTCGCTGAGATTCAAGGTCTTATCAGTCGGATTATAATGGTCAGTTAGTTTGCCTGCGACTGATTGAACCTTAACATCAGTTATTCCAAAAGATCTGAGCATTTTCTCAGCAATCTCCTTACCGGTCAATCCGCTTGGAATCATCTCTTGTGAGTATTTCTCAATCTTCCTGTTCAATGTCTTGCTGACAATCAAACTGACAACCATCAGCACAATAAATACAATCCATATTATACCTGTACTCATAATTTCAATATTTTAATTTAATTAATATGATGCAAAGATATTGCAATAATTATGCAAATAAAGTATTTTTGTCAAAAAATTTGACATCCATGGTATCATCAAAGACAACTCTCAAAGCCGGAAACATGCTAAATCCCACACCAGTAGTGATGGTAAGCTGCGGATATTCCATCGATGAATACAACATCATCACAATAGCATGGACAGGGACATTATGTAGCGAGCCTCCATTATGCTACATTTCAATAAGACCGCAACGCTATTCATACAAAATCATAAAAGAAAACCGAGAATTCGTCATCAACCTCGTCAATGACAAACTCTCGGCATACGCTGACTGGTGTGGAGTAAAGACAGGAGCCCAAGTGGATAAATTTGAAGCAACCGGACTTACGCCCGTTCGCGGCTCCAAAATCTCCGCACCATTAATTCTTGAATCGCCCGTCAATATCGAATGTAAAGTCAAGGAAATCATTCCTTTAGGCTCACACGACATGTTTTTGTCGGAAATTGTCGCAGTTGATGCCGACAAGTCACTTTTCAATCCCAAGACCAATGCCTTGGAACTTAAAAAAGCCAATCTCGTCAGCTACTCACACGGCAATTATTTCAATCTCGGCAAACTGATAGGCAAATTCGGTTTTTCGGTTGAGAAGAAAAAATAGCTTACTTCTTCTTGCCGAAAAGACCTGACAAACCTTTAATTATATTACCTGCGTCAGGAAGCTTGGATTCCAGCTCATCAGGAATGACATCCTTCACCTTGTCAATAACCGAATTGACAGATGATTCAGCAGCCTGCTTTACCAATATATTTTTAGCAGAATCAACAATCTTGCTGATTGTAGATTCCTGTTCGCCTGTTTTGCTGACAAGTGTTCCAAGGATATTCTTAAGATTAATGATGTTTGAGATATTGTTCAGGTTAAGATTATTATTAGTAAGTGCTGAGAGCTTATCAAAAATGCCAAGTTCCTTGATTGCATTTATGACTTTAGTTACAATGTTCTGACCGATACCGGTATTACCAGTTATCTGTTTGATAAGTTTTTGAAGATCAATTTCCATAATTTAAATTTTTAATATGTTTATAATGTTATTAATTTGACTTTAAAATCCAAACACTTGTTTTTCACCATTTTCCGCAGCGATGGATATCCTGTTTGCCCGCATAAAAACCCAGGATGTTTTCACATGCCATTTTAGCGGTATCCTGACGTGTTTCGCGGGTGGCAGTACCAATATGCGGGACGAGGATGACATTGTTGAGAGTCAGAAGTAAAGGATCAATTACAGGTTCCTTTTCATAAACGTCTAAACCGGCACCGGCAATAACATTGTCACGCAATGCCTCGGCAAGTTCATGTTCGTTGATGACTGCCCCTCTTGATGTATTCACCAAAAATGCTGATTGTTTCATCAATGCCAGCTGTTCTTTTCCGATAAGATGAGTTGTCTCTGCAGTAAGCGGGGTGTTCAAGGAAACGAAATCCGACATCTTAAGCAGTTCATTCATAGGAACATATTTGGCATGATAAAGATTTTCTATTTCTTCCTTTACACGATGACGGCTATAATAGACTATGTTCATCTTAGCAGCCACGGCACGTCTTGCAAGAGCCTGCCCTATTCTGCCGAAACCGATAATACCGAGAGTTTTGTTTGTCATTGTGGAACCGATATTTTGCATCAGTCCCCATTTGATTTTATCTTTGATGCGTATGTCGCGGTCAAGCTCAACTATTCTGCGGCACAGGGAATGCATCAGACCAAAGGCCAACTCAGCAGTAGGCTCAGTGACAGGGTCTGGGGTGTTAGTCACGACGATACCGTGTTCATCGGCATATTTCATGTCAATATTATTGAAACCGACACCGAAATTCGAAACCATTTTCAGCTTAGGGGCAGCCGATAGCACATCACTTCCTATCTTGATAGTGAACATCGACAGAAGCACTTCGCAGTCAACTATGTTCCTAATCAGTTCATCGTTGGTGAAATTGCCCGTTTCAGGGATGATAAGTTCGAAATCTTTCTTCAATAAATCGAAACTGTCATCATAAACTTTTGATGTTATAAGAATTTTTCGCATAATACTTTTTCTCTGCAAAAACTGACATGCAAAAATAAACATTTCAAAACAATAAATCAATTATCTTTGCATATTGAAGAAAAAATTTTTTGATTATGAAAAAGTTACAATGTCTTATTTTTATTGCCGTTATTTTTGTCGTAAGTGCCTGCACAAGCAAGGCTGACACAAATCTTCGCTACATTTCCTACAACATCAGAAACAGTCGCGCCAACGACGGAGACAATTCATGGCTGAACCGCCGGAATGGGACGATAAACATGATAAATGCTGAAAATCCGGATATCTTCGGAGTGCAGGAAGCCTACATTGAACAGGTAAAATTCATGGAGGACAGTCTTCCTGATTATGGCCATGTCGGAGTCGGTCGTGACGATGGGAACGAAGGAGGAGAGCACATGGCTGTCTTCTACAAGAAATCACGCTTCACACTTGTTGACAACGGTGATTTCTGGCTCAGCGAAACGCCTGACGAACCAACTCGTGGCTGGGATGCTGCATGTTACAGAATTGTCACTTGGGCAAAACTCAAAGATAATGCTTCCGGCAAACAGTTTTACGTTTTCAACACTCACCTTGACCACATAGGAAAAGTTGCAAGAGAGCAGTCTATAATATTGCTATGTAACAGAATAAGACAGATTACAAACAATACCAAAGCACCAGTCTTCCTTTCAGGAGACTTCAACTCTACCATTGACAATCCAATTTTTGACCCTCTTAAAGATTTCATGAAGGAAAGCCGCAACAATCCTGTAATGACGGATGAAAAGGCCACTTACAACGGTTTCGACATTGCAAGCAACAACTCGCCTGAACATAAAATCGACTACATTTTCTACAGAAACGCCAATTCAGTCGGTTTCAAGACGCTTGATGGAAGTTACGGTGTTCCTTATATTTCAGATCATTATCCAATCGAGGCGGATTTCACGTTTTAGTTTTACTGTTAATTCTTCACCGGTGCTTGCGGAATCGGTGGCAAACCCTTGTAATCCTTCATTTCCTCGAGGATAACTTCAATAGCCTTATTGAGTTGTTCATCCTCACCCATATACTCTTTATATGGGTCGTTTTCGACTACTATGTCAGGGTCAACACCATAACCTTCAACGATAAAGCCTTTACCGTCGCTGTCATACGATGTGAACTCAGGCTTGTTGAGAGATGTGCCGTCAACAAATGGCAGCGAGCCTCTGATTCCGACGATACCACCCCACGTTCTCACACCAATGAGCTTACCTAACTGGTGTTTCTGGAATGCATACGGGAACAGGTCGCCGTCTGAAGCCGAATACTGGTTAATAAGCAGGACCTTCGGACCAAGCATCATCTTTGTAGGAGTCTGTGACGGGAACTTTTCGTTACGGCTCATGTTAGCGCGGGTGATTTCACGACTCAGACGCTCGATAATCATAGGTGAGACATTGCCGCCGCCATTGCCTCTGTCATCAATAATCAGAGCCTTTTTGTCAAGCTGCGGATAGAAATATTTTGCAAATTCATTGAGACCTTCGACACCCATGTCAGGAATATGGATGTAACCCACCTGACCATCGGTAGCCTCATCAACCTTGCGGATGTTGTCCTGTACCCAGTTGTAATAATAAAGGTCTGATTCAGAGGATATTGGCACCACTACAACATCACGTTTGTCGCTTTCACTTCCCTTTGAAGAAACAGACAGGATTACTTCCTTGTCGGCCATACCCACAAGTGACTGATAAATGTCGTTCATATCTTTTGTTGATACGCCGTTAACGGCAACTATGAAATCGCCCTCATTGATGTTCATCCCAGCTTCGGTGAGTGGTGAACGAAGTTCTTTGCGGAAATTTTCGCCTTTGAGTATTTTTTCAATCTTGAAATATCCGTTGTCAGCCTTTGCGAGTTTTGCACCGAGCAGACCGAGTTTTATGCGTTCCGGTCTGAACTTGTCGCCGCCGCCGATGTAGGCATGACCCACATTAAGCTCGCCGATGAGTTCACCGATAAGATAGTTCAGGTCGTCCTTGCAGTTGACGTATGGCAGCAAAGCACCGTATTTTTCACGCATTTTAGCCCAGTCGGCACCATGCATGTTGGAGACATAGAAGAAATCACGCATCTGACGCCATGCTTCGTAATAAATCTGTGCCCATTCGGCTTTATTGTCAACCATCACCTTCATGTTTGAGAGGTCAATCGGGTCTTCAAGATTAACCTTACCCTTCGGGAAATCAATAACATAGTAACTTCTGCCCTTAGCAACAAGAGCCTTTGTGCAGTCGAAATTAGGTATCATTCTGACATCCTTTGCAAGTTCGGTATCCTTTTCAGTATCAGGCGACAACTTGATGGAACGCAACGTATATCCTTCCTTTTCATCCCATTTGTTGTAGTATAAAACGTTGTCAGCACATGCGATGATGTTATAATAAGAGGTAGGACATGGGACATTGACTATTCGGTTACCAAGGCCGTCGATGTCAACTTTTACGTCAACCGTCTTTTTACTGTCATCCGGTTTTTCTGCCTTGGAAGAATTGTCATTCTTTGACTTTGATTTTTTGTTATCCTTTTCTTCCGATGCAGAAGATATATTCTTAGGTTTGACCTCATCATTGGTATAGGCCAAAGGATTAGGAGTATCTTTGGATAAAATCACGAAATACATCCTTGACATAGTGGTATAGACATGATTCCATTCGGTACTGCTATAGACAGGATTGAAATCCCTGTCGGAAATGAAGAACAGGAACTTGCCGTCCTTACTGAATACTGGCGAACTGGATGAATACCATCTATCAGTGACTGAATATGACTTGTTATCAGCGAGTGAATAAATCATAACCTCGCTGAATTCGTTTGCCTGCTGATGAGAGTAAGCCAACCACTTGCTGTCTGGTGCCCAGGAATAGTCACGGATTTCCCAATAAGGACTCGTTTCAACTTCGGTGACAGCCTTTGACGAAACATCAACGATTCTCAGTCGCATAAGTCTGTCGGAAAAGGCAATTTTCTTGCCGTCGGGAGACCATTTGAGGCCGAAAATATAAGATTCGCTTCCATCAACAATCTTTTCAGGTTCTGAAAAACCATCCTGAGCCTGAACGTAGATATCGAATTCACCGTTCATGTCAGAGATATAGGCGATGGTCCTGCCATCCGGTGACCAAGCAGCACTGCGGTCATGTGCACCGGAGCTGTGAGTGATGTTTCTCGTGATGCCCGACTTTGCAGGGAGAGTGTAAACATCACCGCGGCCAACGAGCAGGATGCGTTTGCCGTCAGGAGAAATGTCATAGCCGGAAATATTTTTCGAGGCATCTTTCATCTTGTCTCTGCCAGTAGCAAAATCATCTGATATATAGATAGTCAGCTTTTCAACTTTTTCTGTTATTGGGTCTAAAGTATAGAGGCATCCGCCGTTTTCGAAGATGATTTTCTTATTGCCCAACGACGGGAATTTAACATCATAGTTGTCAAAATTCGTAACCTTGTGTGTTTGTTTTGTCTGAGTGTTATAGCAGAAAATGTTCATTGTTCTGTCGCGGTCGGAGCAGAAGAAAATCTTGTTGCCGTACCACATAGGGATGATTTCCTGAGCATCGGTATCGGTGATTCTTGTAGTTGAGCCTGAAGCAATGTCATAAATCCAAATATCGTCAGCCATGCCGCCCCTGTAATATTTCCAGGTTCTGAATTCACGGAACACTCTGTTGATTGCCATCTGTTTGCCATCCGGTGAATAGGAGCACCAGCTGCCCACTGCAAGAGGAATCTCTGATGACATGCCGCCTTCGACGCTCACGCTGAAAAGTTGTCCCTTGAAATCGTCAAACGACTGTTTACGAGAACGATAGATAACATTTTTCCCGTCAGGAGACCATGTCATAACTATATTGTTAGGTCCCATTCTGTCAGACACATCATCACGTGAAAGAGTGGCGGTGTATGTCAGACGTTTCGGTTCACCGCCGTTGACAGGCATCACATAGACTTCCGTGTTGCCATCATACTGACCGGTGAAAGCAATCTGTGAGCCGTCAGGTGAAAAACGGGCAAAAGACTCGAAACCCTGAGGGTCGTTGGTCAGTTTGCGTGCTTCACCGTTGGTGGCATCAGCAATGTATAAATCTCCTGCGTATGTGAAAACGACCGTATTGTCGTAAATTGCCGGAAAACGTAATAATTTGGTTTCCTCCTGTGCCGA
>JAFYJP010000139.1 GCA_017538085.1 Bacteroidales bacterium
ATATCTGATGATAAGTTCTGCTTTTGGCAGAAAACGGGGTGGAGACGGCAGCGATGAATACTCACGTTTCTTCGAATTGTTGAAGAATTACAGGGAAACTGTAGCCTTGAGATATGCTCAGCAGAATCCTAACTGGAATGGCTCTATGGCTTATGATTCTATTGCAAATGGCTATTTCCCTTCCGGTTATGGCGCTGTGCAGCAGGAAGTCGTGACATCCGCTTTCCTTGCCGCATACGGTGGAACAGACCCGGGTAAGATTAAATTGACGTCATTCCCGGCAATACCTCTGCCAAACTGGAATTTCACATACAATGGACTGTCCAAACTTCCGATGTTCAAGGATATCTTTAGAAATGTGGCATTGAAACATCAGTATAAATGTACGTATAATGTTGCCAATTTCGGTAACAACCTGTATTATACGTCAAATGAAGGCTTCCCTTCGGCACTCAACGATGCCGGGAACTTCATCCCTGAATACGAAATTGCAAACATTCAGATTTCAGAACAGTTCTCACCTCTCATCGGTATCGATGTCACCATGAAAAACAGTCTGACTGCAAGTTTCCAATTCAAGAAATCCCGTACTCTGAATCTGAGTTTCACCAATAATCAGCTGACGGATAACTCTACAAATGAGTTTGTTATAGGTCTGGGCTATCGTTTCAAGGATGTGAAATTCTCCATCAGATCAGTAACAGGTAGCGGTAAGATTACTAACCTTAAGAGTGATATTAATGTCAAGTTCGATTTCAGCATGAAGGACAATATTACTATCTTGAGACGTATTGATGAGGGGATAAACGACATATCTGCCGGACAGAAGATTTATTCCATCAACGTGACTGCTGATTATCAGATTTCCAGGAACTTAACATTGGCGTATTATTACAATCAGGCCATCAACAGACCTTATTTGAGCAGTTCGGTGAAGAACTCCACATTAAGTACCGGAATCACAGTCAAATTCTCTTTGGCGCAATAAAAAAAATAAAAATTTTATAAAAACACTTATATATTGAATTTAATACTAAATTTGCAGAAAATTTAATTTTAAAAAAAGATATGAATATTCCTGAAAATTTAAAGTACACAAAAGACCATGAATGGTTGAGAATTGAAGGCGAATTTGCTTTCGTTGGAATTACTGATTATGCTCAAAGTCAATTGGGAGATGTTGCGTTTGTAGATGTGACTACAGTAGGCGAAACACTCGAAAAGGAGGATTCCATTGGCACCATTGAGGCAGTAAAGACAGTGTCAGACGTTTTTATGCCAGTATCTGGTGATATTCTTGAATTGAATGCTGCTTTGGAAGGTGATCCTGCTTTGATCAACAGTGATCCATACGGAGAAGGCTGGATAGTTAAGATAAAGATGACTGATCCGAGCGAAGTCAATGATCTTCTCGATGCAAAAGCATACGAAGAATATTTGGGAGAATGATTTTTATGACAATCTGAATTAAAAAATAAGAATTATGAATAAAAGAAAAACTGAGAAGACCGACCTTGAAAGCAAGCGACTTCTGTTTGTTGAAATAGGTTTGGTTGTTGCGCTGGCAGTAATTCTTGCTGCTTTTGAATGGAGACAGTATGACATTCAGAAGGTTGAAATTGACCAGCGCGAAGACGTGGAAGTCATGGAAGACATCGTCATCCAGACTGAACAGAAGGAGAAGACTCCGCCTCCAAAGGCCGTCCAGACCTCCACTACTATCCTTAATGTTGTTAAGAATGATATTGAAATCGAGAATGAAATCATCATTGATGTTGAGACTGATGAAGACATGGAAATCGAAGAATATGTTCCTATAGAAGTTGAGGAAGAGGAAGTTGAAGAACAGGAAATATTCATTATTGTTGAAAATCAGCCTGAATTTCCAGGTGGTGAACAGGCTCTTTACAAGTTCATTCGTGATAATGTCAAATATCCGTCACTGGCTCGTGAAACCGGTATTGAAGGAACCGTGTATATCCAGTTCGTCGTTGAACCGGATGGCAGAGTCTCCAATGTAAAGGTTGTCCGTAGCGTAGGCGGTGGCTGTGATGAAGAAGCTGTCAGAGTTGTCAAGGCTATGCCTAAATGGAAACCTGGTTCACAGAGAGGTAAAAACGTCAGGGTTTCATTCACCCTTCCTATCAAATTCTCTCTCCAGAAAGCCGGTTGATTTGTTTAAGAATTATAGAAAAGACGCCACGTGTTTGCATGGCGTCTTTTTTTTTACCTATTTCAATTGACTTTTGCTTCGTTCTTGACTTCGTCACCCATTAAAGTTGTGAATTTACAACAACTTCAATGCGGCTGCCGTGGTACGACAGCCCTACAAATGTCGGCATCCACTACTGAAAGGAAGAGATTTTTGATAGAGTTTGACGGATTTTCACTAATTTTGCAAGCATGAAACGGTTGTGGCACATATTAGGTTTGGGGCTTCTGCTTGCAGTGATGGTGAAGTGTGGAGATTCTCCTGGCTCCTCCGCCCGGACGGGCACCCCCTCTCAGAGTGGGACTGCCGCGCTCGAGGCTTTAGAGGAGATTGACTCGCTGATGTGGAAGCAGCCGGACAGTGCTTTGACGGTGATGTTG
>JAFYJP010000140.1 GCA_017538085.1 Bacteroidales bacterium
ATTCATGCCGGCAGTTTTGCACCAACCACCTATCCAAACCTTAAAACAAACGACGGAAACACCATTCATAATGGTTTCTCCATCGATGGTTATCCAAGTGGTGTTGTCAACAGAGGTACAACAGCCGCTATAGACCGTGGTCAGTGGGCAAGCGTTACAAACCAGATGCTCGCTCAAAACTCTTACGTCAATTTAGGCGGTCAGGTAATAATCAATCCTTTTACAAGAACTGCAACTATCACAGTTGAAGCTTACTACACCGGTGACAGCCCACAGTCAACCAACTTCCTTACAGTAGTCATGCTGCAGGACAGTATTCTTGGCTCACAGGCCGACTATGGTAACTACAACCCTTCACAGTGGTATGATGAAAACCACACTATCTACATTCACATGCACGCTCTCAGAGATGTTGTTAACAGCACTGATGCATGGGGTGACCCAATTAACACAACAACACAGGGAACATTAGTTACAAGAACCTACACTTACGAAATCCCTGAAGAAATAGGTAATCCTAATCCTGTTGAAGTTGACATTAACAACATTCATTTCCTCGCTTTCATAGCTGAATCTCATTTTTATGTACAAACAGCTCAGCAACTTGAGACAATAATAGTTTATGATAACATATTCCCACTTCTGAGCAATATTGAACAGATAAACTCAATTTCCTGCTCTACAGACGGCATCTTCAGCCTTTCATTCATGAACGGCGGCATGGATCCTCTTACAAGCATGGAATTCAATGTTGAATATGGCAATCAGACAATACCTTACACATGGAGCGGCGAACTTGCAACTGGTCAGGCTACTACTGAACAGTTCCCTATCACATTAGTTGCAGGCACTGAATCAGCAAACGTTGTCATAACAAACGCTAACGGACAAGCCATCGAACCTTCTCCATATACAACAAAAATTGGTTCATTGACCTGTCCTGAATGGATCAGCGGTGTAAATGAAGATGAAATCACTATTAATATCTGGCAAGACAGATACGGCAACCAATTGACATGGTATCTGTATGCATCAGACAGCACTATCATAGCTCAAGGCGGTCCTTACTTCCAACTCGGCACTAACTCAACTAAGTTGCGTACTGCTACAGTTACACTTCCTGAAGATCCTGACTGCATCCAATTCATTCTCTATGATTCAGGCTGCGATGGCATAAACAACGGTCACGGTGAAGGCCATCTTAACATAACTAAGGCTGACGGTACTGTTATTTGGGAAAATGACGGACATTTCGAATGTGAAGTAAGCGTCAATCTCTCCATCAACTCTGAAATCATAATTGCTCCAGGTGATGCAAACGGTGATGGCGTAATCAATATTCTCGATATCCAGACAATCGTAGAATATATTACTACCGCAGGTGGCACACAGATTAATTTTGAAGCTGCCGACTACAACGGTGACGGTGCAGTGAATATCCTTGACTTACAAGCTATTGTAATGGCAATATTCTAAATTTTAGTAGCTGAATGCTACTTTGATTGCTTCATAAAAAAGGAACTGTCTCAATTGATAGTTCCTTTTTTTATTTGACTATGACAACAATCCTATCCTTGCCATTCAAATCCTGATAAAGCTCCATACTTTCAAACGACTGCAAGTCAACAAACTGACTGAATAAATCCCTGAATTTCTCATTGATTTCAAAATAAAGCCGTCCCCCCTTTACAAGCATTGTTTCCGAAAGCCTGACTATTTGTTTGTAAAACACCAAAGGGTTTGCATCAGTGACAAACAAAGCGTTTTCCGGCTCATAATCAAGGACATTTCTCCGCATATACGCTCTTTCCGATTCTGTCACATACGGAGGATTTGATATTATAATATCGAACTTTCGCTTATTGACAACCACCGGATTAAGAATATCATCTTTTACAAACTCAACTGCTGCGGACAAACAGCTGGCATTCATGGCTGCTACTTCAAGGGCATTTTCAGAATTATCAATGGCCATTACCCTGAATCTTGGATTTTCAAGATTCAGAGTTATAGCAATACATCCGCTACCGGTTCCAATATCCAAGACATCAAGCCTTTCCCCATCAAAACACTTATAGTCGTTAAGAATTCTCATCACCAGTTCCTCGGTCTCATTTCTTGGAATCAAGACATCTCGTGTAACGATGAAGTCACGACCATAAAAATCAGCCTTACCTGTCACATACTGCACCGGTTCATATTTCATCAGCCTTTCAATTTTGCCGGAAATCTCAGAAATCTTTCCGTCATCCATTGAAATGTCTTCGGCAATTAGACGAGTGAAATCCTTTCCGAAAGAATCCTCAAGCAATATTTTCAAAATTGAAATAGCTTCCTTATCATCATATAAATCAGACAGTTGTTGTCGGGCTGAGTAAAAGAAATCTTTTATGCTCATGTCTCAGATTTTTATTTAAAAGAATTTTTTCGAAAATACTACATTTTTATTAATTTTGGAATTTAATTTTTTTTAATGTTAAAATGGAAAAAAGAATTCTTATTTTAGCTGCAATGTTTATGATATCACCAACCTTAAAATCACAGGACAAACTAATCGAAATAATAGCGACGAGTGATATTCATGGAGCATTATTCCCATACGATTATATATCCAGAAAAGACAGCATACCGTCATTGGCTTCATTATCTACTTATATTAAGCAGCAAAGAAATCAAACCGACAGGGAGGTGCTTCTTCTTGACAACGGTGATATTCTGCAAGGCGATCCCGTAGTATATTATTACGATTACATAGACACCACTACAAAACATATTGCAGCCCTTACACTCAACTATCTGCACTATGAGGCGGAAACAGTTGGAAATCATGATCTTGAAGGTGGTCCTCAAGTATATGACACATACGGCAAGGAAGTGGATTTTCCTCTCCTTTCAGCCAATATCATTGACACAAGAACCAACAGGCCATATTTCAAACCTTACGCTGTATTCAACAAATCAGGGAAAAAAGTTGTAGTGCTTGGACTGACCACCCCAACTGTCCCAAAATGGCTTCCGGCAGTTTTGATACCAAATATGAAATTCATAGACATGGTTCAGTCTGCAAAGCATTGGGTATCAATAATAAACGAGAAAGAACATCCCGATGTTCTGATTGGTCTTTTCCATTCAGGAACCAATTACACCTATAATAATCCACATCTTGAGGAATACATGAACGAAAACGCAGTGGAACTTGTTGCGCGTCATGTTGAGGGATTTGACGCAGTAATCGGCGGCCATGACCATCAAGGGCACAATTATATCATCACCAATGATTTCGGAGCGAAGGTGCTCATCATAGCACCCACATCAAGACTGAGAGACTTTGCCGACATCACAATATCCTTCGATGAAAACGGTAACAAGTCTGTCATGGGCAAACTCTACCTGACATCAACATTAGACATCAACTATGC
>JAFYJP010000141.1 GCA_017538085.1 Bacteroidales bacterium
CCAGCATTTTGAGCTATAACGATGAGAATTCATTAGCCTGTGTGCTGAGCATCGCTTACTATTACGCCTTCAACGACTACATTATCCATCGCGAAATGGCCACGGGTAAGGGCTTCGCCGACTTGGTGCTCATCCCTCGCAAGAATGTTGATTCGCCCGCCATAGTTATCGAACTGAAATATGACAAGGCCGTTGACACTGCCATTGCGCAAATTAAACGTAGGCAATATCCAGCCAAAGTTGCGCAATATGCTGATAATTTGCTGCTTGTGGGTATCACCTACAATACGACTTCCAAACAGCACGAGTGCCGTATCGAGAAGTAGGGACGCATCGAATGCGTCCGCACAATCACAATATATACATTGTAGGGCTATCACGGTTCCTGAGCTTGTCGAAGGAACAGCTTGTCGAAGGAACAGCTTGTCGAAGGAACAGCTTGTCGAAGGAACAGCTTGTCGAAGGAACAGCTTGTCGAAGGACCGTGACAGCCGCATTTCGGTGGCGGACACACGCGGTGTGTCTCTACATGGTCGTATATCACCTGGTTTGGGTGACGCAATGACGTAGTCAAGAGTTCTGGGGAGCACCCCACACCCAAGCCACTCGCCTGCAAAGGTTGCGAGAGAGCTTGTTTTTTTTATTCATTAGGCATAAAATTCGGAAATTTTATGTATGTTTGCAAGTTTGTGTTTAAAGTAATAGTTTAAAAATAAAAATAGAAAATAGAATGAAGAAATTATTTTTAGTTATGGTTACAGCTTTATGTTTGACATCCTGTTATTGTCAGGGCAGGCAGGGTGACGTTATTATCCATACGGATTTGGGTGATATGGTCGTTGTATTATATGATGAGACTCCACAACACAAGGAAAACTTCTTGAAGCTCGCAGGTGAAGGTTATTACGACAGTCTGCTGTTTCATAGGGTTATAAAGGATTTTATGGTTCAGGGCGGCGACCCTAACTCCAAGAATGCCAAACCGGGTGTCCAGCTCGGCAACGGTGGTCCCGATTACACTATAGAGGCTGAATTTGTCCCTAAGTATATCCATAAAAAAGGAGCTCTTGCTGCTGCTCGACAGGGTGACAATGTGAATCCTCAGAAACGTTCCTCAGGCTCCCAATTCTATATTGTACAGGGCAAGACCTACAATGATGCCCAGCTTGAACAGATGAACAATAGCAGGGAACAAGCAAGAGTCCAGGATATTTTCAGCCAATTTATCAATAGGCCGGAAAACTCTCAATACTTGCAGCAACTTATTGATGCCCAACATGCTAATGACCAGAAGGCTTACAGTGATGTCATCAGTGAAATCGAACCGATTATCATGAATGAACATAAAAAAGATTCCTCCTGGATGCTTACCCCAGAACAGATTGAGATATATAAGACCGTTGGCGGTACTCCGTTCCTCGACACACAATACACTGTATTTGGAGAGGTTATCGAAGGCCTCGATGTCATTGACAAAATAGCTGCAGTGCAGACAGACAGAAGTGACAGACCGGTCAAGGATGTGAAGATGTGGATGGAAATAGTTAAGAAGTAGATAATACGTAAAGAAATTAAAAATATGATTACTGATATTGAACAGATTATCAAAGAGATGCAGAATTTTGCATCCGATAAGTCCGAAGAATTTAAACTTAAGTTCTTAAGTAAAAAAGGCAAAATCCAGGAACTTTTCGATGAATTCCGTAATGTGAGACCGGAAGAAAAAAAGGAGTTGGGACAACGTCTCAATGCTCTCAAAAACATGGCACAGGCTCGTTTTGTCGAACTTCAAGCTAAAGAACAACAGAAATTTACCGCTTCAAAGATTGAAGATATGACGAGGGATGTTGCAGGTGACAGCATAGGTTCCATACATCCTCTCACACTCGTCAGACGTGAGATTTGTGACATATTTTCAAGGATTGGTTTTACAGTTGCCGAGGGTCCTGAGATAGAAGATGACTGGCATCTGTTCAGCGCTCTGAATTTCCCTCCTGAACATCCTGCCCGCGATATGCAGGACACTTTCTTTGTGGAAAAGGACGTGGCTTTGCGTACACATACGTCTTCTGTTCAGATACGCTGCCTCGAAAAGGAAACTGTTCCTGTGAGAAAGATTTTTCCAGGACGCGTCTTCCGTAATGAGGCAATATCAGCCCGTGCCCATTGCATGTTCCATCAGGTGGAAGGCCTTTATGTGGATAAAAATGTGTCATTCAAGGACTTGAAACAGGTACTTCTGTATTTTGCGGAAGAAATGTTCGGCCCTGATACAAAAATCAGACTGAGACCGTCATATTTTCCGTTTACTGAACCTTCAGCTGAAATGGACGTGACATGCTCTATCTGCGGTGGCAAAGGCTGCAATATCTGCAAAAACAGCGGTTGGGTTGAAATCCTCGGCTGCGGTATGGTTGACCCTAATGTGTTGAAAAACTGCAATATAGACCCTTCGGTCTATTCTGGATACGCATTTGGTATGGGTATCGAAAGAATCTCCATGCTTAAATACAACACCAACGATATACGCCTTTATTTCGACAATGACGTCAGGTTCCTGAGTCAGTTTAAGAATGCTTGATGAAACGCGTAGGTAAATTCATAGTGTTGGCGATATGCCTGCTGGTTGCTGTTGCTGCTGCATTATACTACAGCGGTGTCATCAACTGCAAGAAACAGACTGCCAAAACAGTGGCACTCGATGGCAACTGGTCATTCTCATTCGATGACAGGTGGCTTGATGCCCATGTGCCTGGCTGTATCCACTTGGATTTGCTTGACAACAAACTCATTCCTGACCCATTTTGGGGAACTAATGAGGATTCAGTGGCTTGGGTCGCTGAAAAGGAATGGACTTACAGAACTTACTTTAACAAGTCGCAACTGAAAGGTTATGACAACGTCTCCCTCGTGTTCTATGGCCTTGACACATATTCGCAGGTGTTTCTGAACGGCAGTCTGCTTGGTGAAACCGACAATATGTACGTAAGATGGGAATTTCCAATCGAGACTGAATCATTGAAAGATGCGGAAAATGAACTTATTGTGAAGTTCTTCCCGTCGAGGAAGATAGAACAGCTTAAAGCAGCTGAAAACGGCTATCCTCTTCCGGAACTTTATGCTTTTTCCCGTAAGGCTCCGTACCAGTATGGCTGGGACTGGGGACCTAAACTCACCACTTGTGGAATTTGGCAACCTGTTTGCTTTGAACTGTGGAATGACTTCAAAATCACTGATTTGCAGATTTTCCAAAACAGTTTGTCCGATAGTCTCGCAAATGTGACATTTCAGGTCAGAATACTTTCCGATTGTAACACTACAGCTGATGTTGATTGCAGAATCAACGGAAAGAAGGTTAATACCGGTAAGATTAATCTCTCATCCGGCATAAACAATTTCATGGTAAAATGCGATATCGAAAATCCTATCCGCTGGTGGCCTAATGGTCTTGGCAAACAGACAATGTATGATGCGACAGTTGTGGTCAGTGACAAAAAACATAAAGACAAAGGTGTTTCCCGTTTTGGGTTGAGAACGATTGAACTCAGCAGGGAAAAGGATTCTGCAGGTTCGGAATTCAAGTTCATCGTCAATGATGTTCCGGTCTTTATGAAAGGCGCCAATTATATTCCACCTGAGAGTTTCATTACGAGGATGACCGACGAAAGATATCGTGAATTGATACAGGACTGCAAGGATGCCAATATGAATATGTTGAGAGTATGGGGGGGCGGACAGTATGAAAACGATTTCTTTTATCGTTGCTGCGATGAGGCGGGAATACTTATATGGCAGGATTTTATGTTTTGCGGTACTTTGTATCCTACTGATTCTGCGATGCTTAAATCTGTAAAGGACGAGGCTGTCTATCAAATAGGCAGGTTGAGAAATCATCCATGTATTGCCTTGTGGTGTGGTAACAATGAAGTGAAAAACGGTTGGGAAGACTGGGGTTGGAAAAATTCTTATACCGATACTCAATGTGACAGTCTTTCGGCAGGTTATGATATTGTTTTCAAACAGATTCTGCCAAATATGGTGAATTTGTTTGACAAGGGGCGTCCTTACGTTCACACATCTCCCGAATGGGGCTGGGGACATCCTGAGTGTGTCACGGACGGCGACTCGCATTACTGGGGCGTATGGTGGGGTGAACAGCCTTTTGAAGTTTGGAGTGAAACAACCGGCAGATTTATGTCGGAATATGGCTTCCAGTCCTATCCCCAGTTTTCAACAATCCAGTCGTTCACCAATGGGGAAGATAGATATGTGGGTTCGGCAACGATGAACAAACATCAGAAACATGTTCGCGGTACAAAAATTATCAACGACATGATGGACAGGTATTTCGGTATTCCTGACAGTTTCGACAACTACTTATATGTCAGTCAGTTGACTCAGGCATACGGTATCGGGAATGCTCTTGAAATCCATAGAATGAAAATGCCATACTGCATGGGAACTCTTTTTTGGCAGTTAAACGACTGCTGGCCTGTGGTCTCATGGAGCAGTGTGGATTATTATGGCAACTGGAAGGCGTTACAATACAAGGCAAAGAAAGTTTTCGAACCCCTGATTATCGCTACTGAAATGCACCACGATAGTGTTTATATCTATCTCGTTTCCGATTTGCTTGAGGATACAATCGGTACGGTTGACATAAACATCTGCAATTTCAGTGGTGAAGTTCTTCGCCATGACATGGTTGGAAATCGTGTGGCTCAAGCCAATACCTCTTCTTTGGTTGTGATTTATCCAATAAGAACTGACTTGATGGCACAGAAGGACGATATTTATGTGCATATATCGTATCTTAATGATAATAAGACTATTACAGATAAAATATTATATCTTGACTACCCGAAAAATCTTTCTCTGCCTCAGCCGCATGTCAATATTGAAGTAATGCCTGACGGGGAAATCTGCAATATCGACATAACTGCAAGGACATTCGTAAAAGATTTGTATGTTTATACTGACCCATACGTAAAAGGAAGATTTTCAGATAATTACTTTGATATGGAACCAAATGCAAAGAAAAAGATTGTTTTCATACCATCGGAAGGACAGCGTTTCGACAAGGTTTCATTCAAGGTAAAGGCCTATAACAGCATTAACAACGACTCAAGGGAAGGAGCAAAGTGATGTTTTTCAAGGATATATACGGAAATACGGCTGTTAAGCACCATTTGGTCAGGATGGTGGAGGACAACAGGTTAAGTCATGCCATTTTGTTTTCCGGTCAGGAAGGAGATGCCAAACTGCAGCTTGCAATTGCATTTGCAGCTTACCTTAACTGTGAAAACCCTCATGACGGTGATGCCTGTGGCCAATGTCCGTCCTGCATTCAAATGAAAAAACTTTCTCATCCCGAACTGCATTTTATCTTTCCTATTGCTGGTTCCGTCAAGAAATCATCGGAACCATCCAGCAGTGACCATATCGAGGAATGGCGGGATTTCATCAACAAAACTGATGGTCTCGGAACCCTCAGCGACTGGTATGACTCCATTGGGGTTACTACAGGTCAGGGTATAATCAACGCCAATGATTGCAATAACATTATCAGAGCTTTGAGTTATACATCTTATCAGTCGAGGTATAAAGTGGTGATTATATGGATGATAGAACGGTTATTCCATGCTGCTGCCCCAAAATTGCTGAAGATACTCGAAGAACCGCCTGAGGATACTTTGTTTATATTGATTACTGAAGATAGAAGTGCAATACTCGACACGATTCTGTCGAGAACGCAGACGCTTAGCATTCCTGCATTTACTGCGAATGATGTCAGCAGTTATCTGAAGGCAAGGTTCAACATTCCTGCTGAAGAAGCCGCCAAATTTGCCGAGTTTTCAGACGGAAATGCTGCTATGGCAGTCAACATGGTGCTTTCCCCTGAGTCCAACAGCAACTTCTTCGATGAATTTATCCAATGGATGAGAATATGTCTTCAGGCTGACATGCTGAAGATTCTTCCGTTCGTGGATGATTTTTCAAAAAATAATCGTGAAAAAGTGTTGATGTTTCTGAGAAGTTCACTTTCACTGCTGAGACAGGCTCTTTATCTGAACACTACAGGTAAGATGTCAATACCTATACCTGAAAGTCAGATGGCGACTTTCACAAAGTTCGCACAGTTTGTATCGCCCTCAAACATTACAATCTTTAATACTGCCATTAACCAGACAATCTATAGAATAGAACGCAATGGCTTGATACCCCTGCTGATGACTAATTTAACCATAAATCTTTGCAGGGCTTTTAAGAAAAAATAAATACAAAACAAATGGATGAAAATAAAGTTGACAGACAAGGAAACGCATTTCTAAGCCGCGGGTTCATAAGAGAACCTGAGGAGATGCAGAACAATTCGCTGTGTTACAGAAGCAGTTGTTCCAAACTTGATGTCTTTGACCTTAACTATGATATATCAGACCCGATAGGGGTTAAACAGTATCCGATATGCGAGGTGAGATTTAAAAATTCCACTAAGAATTATTATCATGTCCCCGAGGACCTTCATTTGAAAAAAGGTGATATTGTGGCTGTGGAGTCCAATCCAGGACATGACATCGGAGTGGTTTCGGCAGTCGGAAACATAGCTATGATGCTCCTTAAAAAGAGAGGTTTGAACATTGATTCAGAACAAGTTAGGAAAGTTTATCGTAAAATCAGGAATAATGATATAGAGAAATGGGTCACTGCTGTTCGCAAAGAACAGTCAACCCTTGAGGAAACAAAAAAGATTATTGCCGAACTCGGGCTTGAAATGAAACTCAATGATGTTGAGTATCAGGGAGATGGTAATAAAGCCATTTTCTATTATTCAGCTGATGATCGTGTAGATTTCCGTGAGTTGATAAAGATTCTTGCTGAACGTTTCAGAATCAGGGTTGAGATGAAACAGATAGGTATCCGTCAGGAGGCAAGCCGAATTGGTGGTATAGGTTCCTGCGGAAGAGAGCTTTGCTGTGCAACGTGGATAACAAAATTCACGTCAGTGACAACGGTATGCGCAAAGGTTCAGCAATTGTCACTCAATCCTACGAAGCTCGCTGGTCAGTGCGGCAAACTGAAATGTTGCATGAACTTCGAATATGACATGTATGTCGATGCCCTGAAGGAATTTCCTGACAGCAATATAGTACTGAAAACTCAAGTCGGAGATGCCGCTTTCGTAAAAAGCGATGTCTTCAAAAAATTGATGTGGTATTCATACACCAACTCAAACGACAATTCCATCATGTCAATCCCTATCGATAAGGTAAGAGAAATCATTGAAATGAACAAAAAAGGCAAACTTCCTCCTAACATTGAGGATTATGCTGAGGAAAAAGAGGAGAGAGTTGAAGATGATGGAGTAGTTACCGCTGATGACCTTACACGTTTTGATGACTGATATTCTGATTGTTGGACTTATGAAAATAAAGAAACTGATACTTTCATTCGCGGTCATGATGACTGTTATGCTGTTTACTTCCTGCAAACAATATGTATGTGACAAGTATTACTATTTTGAGGAAGGCTGGCCTATTGAAGACACTTTGCTGTACAATTTTAATATTGAAGACACGGATGCTCGCTATAAGGTCAAATTCAACCTGCGTGTCAGTAATGAATATAAATACAGAAACATGTTCCTTTTTACTAAGACAATATTTCCTGATAATGCACAAAAGATTGATACTCTGCAATTTATCTTAAGTGATGAGGAGGGCAATTCATACGGTAAAGGTATGTCGGCGAATAAGGAACTGGAATTTGTCTTAGATGAGGCTGCTCAGTTTGTCCAGCATGGCCATTACTCTTTCGAAGTTCTTCAGGGGATGCGTGATAACCCGCTTGAGGGCGTAAACAGTCTTGGATTTGTTATTACACAGAATTAATATTAAAATACATTTAATTATGAAAAATTATTTACTCGCAGTTTTGATTGTCATGGCAACATTAGTTGTCAATGCACAGGGAGTCAGGACAGTCAGTGACCCTAATAAGGGCCAGTTTATGGAATTTGGCAAGACGACCGTTTCCCCTTCCAAGTTTTTAGCTGATGATCCGAATATCATGTGGGTCAACAACCAACCATATTCGATTGGTGGACAAGTGTTTATGCCCAATAACTATAACGCACTTACCTGTTGGGCTACCAATTCGTCAAGGTTGTCATATTATCATGGCATATCTGGCACCATCTTTTGGGAAAAGACTTCCGAAACCAACACTATGAATGGTATCTGCAGTACCAACAGGGCAGGGACTGCTATGATTGTTCCTGAGGGTGCAACACTTTATGTGGTCGATCCTTCGACTGGAATGTCAACCAATGAACTTACATTTCCTGGAACCATCAACAGATGTCTTGTTGACGAGTCCGGAACTTGTTTGTTTGTGGCATATACCGATGGGACATCATATTTTATTGCGAGATATGAACTGAATGCCAGTCAGCCTACATGGACAATAGAGACTACCTGCAATGTTGTGGGATTGTCGATACCTGCTGACGGATGCCGTCTTGCAGTCAGTTTTGCACAGGGTTATAGGACCATCTGGATTGTAGATCCCGAAACTGGAAATGTAATCCAGGACAACATCGGCTATTATGACAATTCCCCCACACAGTACCCTGCAATGAGTGCTGACGGTGAATTTCTGACATTTGGCGATTTCACAGGTAAAGCATATCTGTACAGATGGAACGGTGAACAGTATTATATGGTATGGAAGGCAAACATAGCAGGACCAAATGCAAGCTCAACATGGGGTTGTGCAAACGCTATCTCTGCTGATGGCAGCACTATTGCAATAGGGACCCTCGACTTTGTGCCCTCTGGCTACGATGGCTGCATCTATGTCTTCAACAATTATTCTCCTGAACCTGTATGGGTTTACACCAATGTGGGCGATGAGGTGGAACAGATATCCATAAGTGACGACGGTGATGTCATCGCCTGCGCATCTGCTGGTCCTTTGAATCATTCCTCTGCTGACTTGTTCGTTTTCCGTAAACAATCGAATGTGCCTCTTGCAGCCATCAACACTCCGGGTTCATTTGAATATGTCGCAATTTCTGGTGACGGCAATTTTTGTGTTGCCACAGGCAAGGCCGTTCACATTCGTGAGATGGGCTACGGCGGCATGGTTTATTATCTGAACTGTGTCCCACAAAATACCGGAGCACTTGCAGGTACAGTAACCCTTGAAGGTGAAGAAGACTACAGTGGCGTCAAGGTCATGATAGCAGATGATGATTCATATTATACAAGCACATCAGCAGACGGCAGTTTCAGTATCCGTTTCATTCCTACTGGCACATATACCGTTACATTCAGCAAACCAGGTTTCTTTTCACAGACCCTCACCAATGTCCAGATTGCAAGTGGTGAGATAACATCCTGCAATGTTGAGCTCGTGCCTGCCGGTCAGCCAATAGAAGACCTGCTGGCATCAAAGGGCGCATATTCATATATCGATCTTCTTTGGAGTGGTCAATCCAATGCAGTTGCTTATAATGTCTATCGTAAGAGCGTGGATTTTGCTCCTTTTACGGAACTGATTGCAACCGTTGAAAATACCGAAGAATACATTGATGACACAGCCGAGCCTAAACAGATTTATTATTATGCGGTTACAGCAGTTCTATCCGATGGCTCTGAAACAGCTTATTCAAACGTTTGTGAAGGATATGTTGCCACTACCAAAATAACTGCCGAGATAGATGTTTATCGTGGCACAGCTGCTACAATTGACGGTATCATGTCTGATGGTGAATGGGATGATGCCTATACAGTTGATGTGTCAAATTATGTTGGCATAACCACTTTGGGCAACGTTATACTTCATTTCAAGATGGATTCCGATTATCTCTACGTTTGCAGTGAAAACCATTGCGATACCGAATTCGATAACAATGATGGTGTCGCATTCTACATAGATGATAACAATGATGGTGTTTTTGCTGATGATGACAGTGAAGGCAACTATTGGATGTATTACGGCACTCCTTGTACAGTACGTTATCGTCCAATCCATTCCAACGGCGGTGTCGGAACCACTATCAATCTTCCAGAAGAAATCATTGCCACGTCTTTGTCAACCGGATATGAGATTATCGAATTCGCTCTGCCTTTCGGTGATGCTGAAACATGGATGATAAATCCTGGTGAAAACAACAATAGCGGAATGTATCTTTTCGTCCGTGATGCTGCAACTTCAACAATGTTTGGCAAATGGCCTGCAGAAAATGACAA
>JAFYJP010000142.1 GCA_017538085.1 Bacteroidales bacterium
CCGGGAGCAAGAAACCAGTGTTCCGTGAGAGGAACTATCTCTTATATACCTGCTCTTTTCGGTACAATGATTGCAGGGACTGTAATTAAAGATTTAATTACCAAGTGATTTGTTTGTAATTTTGCAAAAAAAATCTCATCTTTGCAAACAAATTTTTGAATTATGAATCCTGTTCATAAATCTATATACGATTTTATTAGATTTTTTGCACGTATCGTCATAAGAAATAATTTTGATAAAATTGTTTACATCAATGATGAAGTTGTTCCTGATGATTTGCCTGTAATATTTGCCCCAAATCATCGTAATGCAGTTGTCGATGGACTTTTGCTCACTAATTTTTTCAGTAAAGAGATAGTGTTTCTTGCGAGGGCCGATTTTTTCCGCAATATCATACTGAGAAATATTCTGAAGTCACTTTGTGTTGCTCCGGTATATCGAAACCGTGACGGACGAAAGAATCTTTCAAAAAATGTTGATGTGTTTGATGCATGCGGCAAAATTCTTTTCGAAAAACAGCCAATATGTATCTTCCCTGAAGGCATGCATAGTCCGAAGCAGTCACTGCTGCCTATACAGAAAGGCATTCCGAGGATAGCACTGCCGGTTGAGGATAATAATAATTTCAGTCTCAACATAACAGTTATACCTGTCGTTATTTATTATACTGACATGCATGCTCTATTATCTGACTGTTACGTGAAATTCTGCAAACCTGTCAGAGCAGTTGATTATAAAGACCTATATCTTGAAAATCCAAACTTCGCATTCAACAATATGCGCCATGATATGGAGCAGATTATGCAGTCGGAAATGATAAACGTGACGAATGACGAATACTATGATGACTATCTGCACTGTATTGAACTTTGTGCCAGAGACATTGTTGCAGAAACCTTACCTGACTGTGAAGATGGGCTTTTCACAGTCACCAAGCATATTGTTGAAAAATTGGATTATCTTTTCACAAATGAAAACGAAAGGTTCAAAACGGTGATAAACCGCTACAAAGAAGCATATAACCTGTTATCAAAAGCAAAGATAAGTTCCAAGTGCGATATCAGGAATGTAAAATCGGACTCATCAATATCACTTATCAACCTATCATTGCTATTGACATTACCTTTCGCTTTATATGCAGCAATAAACTGCATTTTTCCAATTGCCATTGACAAGATATTAAATAAAGTCATAAAGGACAAACAGTTTATATCCTCCCTAAGAATTGTCATAGCCTTGTTTGTATTGCCATTATTTGTTATAATTCAGGCAGTTATATTAGGTTTGTGTCTGCACAACTGGTGGATTCCTATATTGTATGCTTTATCAATAATACCTACATTTAGAGTATTTGAATATTGGCGTAAAAACTTATTTGATATTGTCAGCAATATCCGAATCAAAAGATTCATCAGGAAACATCGTGGCACATGGGAAAGGATACAGGAACTTATTGATTGGCACGATTGGTTCCAAAAATAAGACAAAAAAAAACTGACTGTTGACAGCCAGTTTTTTTTACCAATCTTTAATTAGTTTTTTAATAAGTAATTACTCCTGGAAGTTTCTTTGCATGGTCAATCATTCTCTGAACTTCAATTTCAACTGGTACACGGCCAACGAGGTGTTTTGCTTCATTGATTTCAGCAAGTTTGGCAGCAAGATTTGCAGCATTGCGTGTGCCAAGTTCCTTGACTGTATCAACACCGGCTGCTTCGAGCAGTTCAGCAAATTGTGGACCTATGCCCTTTACGCGGAATAAGTCAGCATGATTTGTCCATGTCAGAATCTTATCATTGGAAATACCGGTTGCCTCGACAAGTTCCTTACGACCTTTTGGATTACAGCATTTTTCAAGTAATTGTTCTGCTGTTTCGATTCCAGCTTTTGTAAGTTTTTCAGCATAGACTGGACCTATGCCTTCAATTTCTACTATTTTATGTGCCATGATATAAATTATTTTGTCGCAAAAATAATTAAGATTCAAATACTTTCAAAATGTTTTTTCAATTTTTTTTCATTCATGGAAAATATTTTGATTGCTCTGATTAATTTTGCAGCGATTAACAATTTCAATGAAAACAAATTGAACAAAAAAATATTAAGGTTAGCACTGCCCAACATAATCACCAACATTACTGTTCCTCTTCTTGGAATGATTGACCTTGCAATAGTGGGACATATTGGTAATGAGCAATATATCGGAGCAATTGGCATAGGTACCACTATTTTCAACATGATTTATTGGAACTTCGGATTTCTGAGGATGGGTACAAGCGGCTTCACTGCACAAGCATACGGCGCCAATGACATGAAAGAATCCGTAAAGATACTTGTCAGAGCTTCAGTGATTGCTTTGTCCATCGCAGCGCTTCTGTTGTTACTTCAATACCCTATTGCATTACTTTCCAAATATTTTGTAAGAGGCAGCGAGGAAATGATTGATTATACACTTGAATATTTTTATGTCAGGATATGGGCGGCACCAGCTACACTTGGACTATATGCCATCAAGGGTTGGTATATCGGTATGCAGAATTCAAAGCTTCCAATGTGGATTGCGATATTCCTTAATCTGTTGAATATCGTGGCAAGCCTGATATTTGTCTTTGTGTTTCACAGTGGCATTAGAGGCGTGGCTCTCGGAACCGTGATTGCTCAATATGGCGGTTTGACAGTTGCTGTGATTTTCTGGTTTCGAAAATATGGCTATCTCAGAAAATTAATTGATGTCAGGTCAAGTCTCAAAATCAATGAATTAAAGGCGTTTTTTAAGGTAAACATTGATATATTTCTGAGGACATTATGCTTGGTCGCAGTCTTCACTTTCATACCTTTTGTTTCATCATACATGGGTGATATGACTCTGGCAGCCAATACAATTCTTATGCAATTGTTTACGTTGTTTTCATATTTCATGGATGGTTTCGCATACGCCGGAGAATCACTCGTTGGCAGATTCATTGGCGCTAAAGACAGGCTTTCTCTTAACAAATCCGTTATTTACCTGTTCTACTGGGGAATAGGAATCACAGCAGTGTTTACCTTGTTATATATGTTATTCAGCAGAGATATTCTTTCCCTGCTTACTGACAGTACTGCGGTAATTGACACTGCCATGACATATTCGCGGTGGACTTCTTTGGTACCTGTTTGCGGCTTTGCTGCGTTTCTTTTTGACGGTATATTCATCGGTGCGACTGCATCCAAAGCCATGCGTAATGCGATGTTTGTTGCAACAGCTATGTTTTTCGTGATATATTACAGCACAAGAGCCACATTGTTTAACGACGGTTTGTGGATAGCCTTTCTTATATTTCTGGTTTTAAGAGGTGTTATGATGGCTTTGATGCTGAAACGTAATGTTTTAGATGTAATATAGCACTGTTCAAGGCAGAATGTCCGAGGTTATTTTTACATACCAATCGCTTGCCTTTCCTTCTTCATCGAGCAGACAGACATTTTCAATTGTTTTGCAGACCATCTTTTTTGAAAAAGTCATTATAGTCCTTTCCGGATTATTGTTGCCTTTCTTACTGAACACACATATTTCATCGACACAGTATATTTTTTCATCAATGAATCTCATTTTCAGGTTGCTTGCCGTTTCAACCGGATATATGCAGCAGAAATAACCATCATCGGAAATTAAGTGCGCAACACAACTGGCGATGTCATTTACCGTCAGCATATCTGTATGTCGAGAGATTGCTTTCGATTTGGAGGCAGATTTAAGTGAATTTTCGAAAAATGGTGGATTGGAGACAATAAGGTTGAATTTTAAATTATCAGCTTGATTATCAGCAAATTGTTGCAATGATATACATTCTGCAGACAAACGGTTGTTCCAAGGTGAGCGAGAAAAATTTTCTATTGTCTCCTCTACTGATTGTCCGTCAATATCTATCGACTTAACATTGGCATGTGTGAAGAATTGGGCGGATAGAAGTGACAACACACCACAACCGCATCCAATATCCAGAATAGTATTGGTTTCGTTCTTGTTCAATATTCGATTGTGTCCAATGCAACCTCCCAGCAAGATGGCATCGGTGCCGACTTTGAATGTGCTGCGAGAATGAGTTACATAAAAGTTTCGGAATTGGAAAATTCCTTCTTTCATCACCAATGGTTACGAGAGCTTTTTAATCATCTTTTCACCGAGAGCAGTTTTGGTCTCGATGTGTTTCTTTGTGGCGACTACAAAAGTATTGGTTTCATAATCACCCCTGACGGAATTGAAATCCTTGTCTCTGTCGCTAATGTCCCCATCGGCTCCGAAGCCTATTTTCACTGTCTCGCCGAATTCTTTCATTGCATCTGCCAATAGTCTGTTGTCAAGATCAACTACAGCATTTTCCCATTTTTTGATAAGATCAATCACATCAGTTTTTGTGAATTCTGTGTAGGATTTATGCAGATACTCTTCGATTCTTTTCAAAGCCCAAGTCCATTCGTAAGTGTAATAATTGCTATGAATATCCTTGAATGCTTCATTAATCTTGTGGAAAGTGTTATATGTGCCGTCATCGATATGCTGGAATACCTTGCGGATTTCATTTTTCGGAGCGATAAGTCCTGAAACATCAATCCAGTCGTCATCACCGATGTTGGTTTCTGGTTTCAAACTTTCCACCATTTTCTCATTGGTTGAGCAATCTCTGTTTTCGAGACGGCTGATTATGGAATTGCCCAAGAATTTGATTATTGCTATTTCATACAGGGTAAGACCGGTTTGCATAGAGGAATTGTTTATTCGGGTGCTGCTATATGCGTAATAACTCGAAGTGTTTCCGGACAGTTCTTTCAGAGTCTGCAGTATTTCTTTGCCTTTTATAACCCTGTTAATAGTAAAGGGGCTGAGCAGATTGAAATTTATGCTGTCAAGAAGGTCAGGGTCAGTTCTTCTGTCACGTTTCGGCCATTTCTGAGCATCTCTCACTGTACCTACACTGCGCAAATTGACACCAGGCACAAGCACACTTTCATCGTTTTTCTCAATAAGATATGAAAATGGGAAATTAGAAGTGTCGGAATTGTGATAGTGTCGTCCCATAACAACAGTGAAAGGTCCAACTTTGGCAGGCCATTTGACATACGAGTCTGATGCCGTCTTGATACCTCTTTCCAAAATTCCCTGATGGATAGGGCCAAGTTTATACATGTGGTTGCTGAAGTTGGTTCCGCTGCCTGCGTTCATAAATGAATACATTCCAGCTATCAGCAATGTGTTTTTGTGGTGTGTAACTGTGTATGGACCGGCAAAAATGGCACATGCCTCACCATGAAGTCCTATGCAGTTTGCAAAGAATAACGACTGCTCGGCTGAGAACTGCTCCCCTATTTCACAACCCTGTCCTATAAAGCAGTTATAAATCAATGCGTTGTCATAAACTTCACAATTTGTGCTTATGATACTGTCTTTTATAATCACACCATTGCCGATGAATGTCGGGGCTTCCTTGCGACTGTTGATTGAAACGTTGTTTAATCTTGATGCTCCGACAATATGCGAGTATGGACCGATTTTCGTATTGTTAATCATACGTGTGCTTACAATCATTGAATTGTTTCCAATCCTGCCAACAGATGAACGTACAGACTCTGCGTATGCATCGACAAGACCGTCGAGTTTGGCAATAGTTTGCGTCCTGTCACGATA
>JAFYJP010000143.1 GCA_017538085.1 Bacteroidales bacterium
ACGCATGTTGAACGGCCATACTGTCTATCACCTCAAACCATCACACGTATTCCCTATCGACGTCAAAGACGATGAAATACTAAATGTAATAAACGGATTATTCTAAATCATACATATCCGGCATTAAATCCCCCCCATTCCAAATCATTTTAACAGGAGTTGGAATGGGGGATGTAATAACGACAAGCTTCCAAAAAGTGTCAGTTTTTTCAGGGTAAAACCATCCTGCCACTACAGGATTCTGACATGGCAGTTGAAGAAGATTTCCGCAACTTCACGCTTGACCCCTTCACCGTTGATTGGAACAACAAGATAGGGTTTGCTCCCGAATCACTAAACGAGCGAGGTGTGTCCGTGTAACATTCACCTCTTGTGGAAGAGGTTGGGGTACATCTCACCATCACAGCAAGCCGAAACACCAAATTGTCAATTCGCTTGTAGCGGCTGGTGTGGAACACCGATTGAATCACCATTTAAGGCAAGCCAGCGGAATCACTTTGACGCCATCTCCGCGGGTATAGGCCATTTCGCCACCGGTGATGACCATCAGCAAATCAGGCTCTCGAAGCGGAACCTGATGCTCTTTCTTGTTGTGTTCGCGAATCAAATTCACAATCTTTTTAAGGTGTGATGCACCAATTTCAATCTCTGCACTACCCAACTTGAACTCCATCAAGGCGAAACGACCGTCTTCCAGATGCAACACCCCGTCAGCCTCCAAGTCATAGCGGTCGTGATAATATGAAATCTCTCCGCCAATATGTTGGGAATAGGCGCGGATATCGCGGATGCACATGCTTTCAAAGATAAAGCCGAAAGTCTTTAGGTCTGTTTGAAGTTGCTTTGGCGAGAGTCCTTGCGCTGCGACAGCTATCGAAGGATCGCAAAAACCCCGTTTATCCTTGCTTCTAACAGCGGTCTTCGAGCGAATGGCGGGATTCCAGGCAGGCACATCCATAATGACAAACAACCTTTCCAACACAGCTACATACTTGTCAAATGAGCTTCTCGCCAGATTGTCATTATTGGCGGTGACATCATTTAGGATGTTACTTTTGTCAACCAAAGTAGAGATATTTCTCCCGTATGAACGCAGAATGGCCTTGCAAATCTTCGGATCCAGTTTCTCCTTGGCTGCCTTGGAAAGGTCTTTTTCGCAAACCGTATTCAAATAACTTTTAGCGACAAGAAGTCTGCCTTTTTCTGTTTTTGGACGCAACGCAGCCGGCCATCCTCCCCGACAGGCAGCATAGATGAGTCCTTCTATGCTCATTTCAGACTTCAGCCCATCAATGTCCATAGACGGATTGTCAAACAAATCCACAACCGATATGGCACCTGTGGATTCACCCGACTCGTAAAGGCTCATGGGAAACATCTTCAAAGTGGCAATTCTTCCTGTACCTGTATGTGCAGTAGTATCGCTATCGGCGGTAACTGATCCTGTCAAGATGAACTGACCCATGTCAGTCCTTCTGTGATACAAACTGCACCAAAAGCATCCAAATATTCAATCAACGTTCTATCTATCGCACGTTTTAAATATTCCATATTAAATATCTAAGTAAAACATCGCAAAAATAAGAAAAATAATGATATAGCGGATTGACTTTGAAAAAAATTAGATTTTTGACGGTAAGTTTTGTGGTATTTTGACGGTAACTTTTGCGGTATTTTGGCGGTGACTTTTGCGGTTTCTGAACAAAATTTGCCGATTAAAACCCTGTCCAAAACATCTCCCAGAATTTGCGTTCCATTTCCTGCCATGTCTGACGTGTTGCACCGGCAAAATCCGAAGTGTAATTATTCAACATGGTTACAGCTTCGTCCTTCTTCCCCTCTTTCAGCAATTCAGCCACACGTTCCTCCAAAACCGGAAGTTCGGCAAAAGCCTTATCCTCATAACGCATTACATTCTCCTGTAATAAACTCTTGGTTCTCCCCCAGCATACCTGGGCAAGTTTATTGGCCTTGCGATAATGCCATAAGACAGCATCATCGTTATACCTTACATTACCACACATATCAAAACCTGCCGGCAACTTTGTCGAGCCTGAATATATTGGAATACGAGGACTTTCAGCCGGATTTTCAACTGAGAACCAACATATACCGCCGATTTCATCCGGCATCCATCCACGGCATTGGATTACTGTTGAGTATGCGCACCACGACATTGCAACGCCACGATAGAACTTCACACTTTCTGGTTTCAGATAGTTGTACATGGATATCCTAGTAGAATTCATCCATGGATTGGCGTATGGATTAACAACGGTGTCGATTACAACATTGCCATTTTCATCTTTAACCTTCTTCTCATACAGAAGATTCTGCGTAACGTCAAGTTCACTGCCTTCATAATTTGCCCTGAAGAGTTCCATGACATCTCTTACGTCAACTTTCTTCTCAGGTTTTACTGAGAATGGAAGTTCCTCAGCATCAATTGAAAGATTCAACGATGGTGCAAGTTCATTGAATATGTACCATTCACGTTCACGATGATTTTTGCCATCGCCATAGCCGGTGGAAAACACCTTCCACCAAATAAAATCACCTTTTCCATCCCACAATCCGTATTTTTTTGCAACGGCTTCTATATTGTCGGAACACATAAAGTAGTTTTTGTTCTTTCTGTCCAGTTTGCCGATGCGTGCAATATTCCCGTTAACTGCCACCTCATCGTCAGGTACACGCTGAGCCACCCAAATTCCACCTATCTTTTCCGGTCCTTCACCCATTATCTCAAATTCCCATACTTCCTTAGTGTCTGCAATTGTAAGACATTCTCCGCCGTCACCATATCCGTACTGTTTGACCAGTTCACCTATCATCCTGATAGCATCACGCGCATTATCACAACGTTGCAGGACTATTCTTTCAAGTTCTTCAATATAGAACATACCTTTTTTATTGACCAATGTATCCGGACCCGAAAATGTGCTCTCGCCTATTGCAAGTTGTTTTTCATTCAAGCACGGATATGCAGTGTTAAGGTAAGAGTATGTGTGAGCCACTTCCGGTATTTCACCGGCAAGTTCAACTTTCTCCATGCTTGCAGGAGTCTCAGTATGCATAGTTCCCTTATAAACCTTATGCATGGTTCCCTCTTCATGGTCGGCAGCAGGTTCCCATGTCACCCACGTACGATAATATCCATCGCAAGTATGGGATGTGATTACCGAGCCATCAGTTGATGCTTTACATCCGACCATTATTGATGTACAACTTTGTCCTTCAAGGTATTCTTCCTGAGATACCGCATTCACGGCGGACAACATTATCAAACATTGTATCAAAAAAAGTTTTCTTTTCATATTCACTTAATATTTAGTGGTTTACAATTAAAAATATACTACTTGAATCTTCTGCAAAGGTAACAAAAATCAAAAAATTCACCTATAAGAGAGATACCGACTTACCACATCGGGTATCAGATTTCCAAACTCTGCGATTGACTCCTCTGGTAAGACAGAAGGACCGACTGTACTGACTACGGCATCAATTCCAAACGGTTTTAGTTCATCAGCGCTGCACTTCATCTGTCCTACAACTGCTAACACAGGAACACTATGTTTTTTGGAACGTTTAGCCACGCCCACAGGCACCTTGCCATATATCGACTGGCTGTCAATGCACCCCTCACCGGTTATTACCAAGTCAGCATCTTTTATTATCTCATCAAAATTCGACATATCAAGAACCGTCTCAATTCCGCTTTGTAAAGTTGCGTTGCAGAAAGCCATCAGACCGGCACCCAAGCCACCGGCTGCACCTGCACCCGGACTATCTGCCACTTCTTTTCCTAACTGGGAATGAATGACTTCAGACATATTTTTCAGTCCATCATCAAGCAGAGCACATGTATCTTCCGTCACCCCTTTCTGCCGTCCGAAAACAGCTGTCGCCCCTTGCGTGCCGTAAAGCGGATTTCGCACATCGCAAATTCCGATGATATCACAATCCAACAATTTATTACTGACATGCGAGCAGTCGATAGATGATACCTTTATCATATTATAAGGGAAAGGCGCAAGAACATTTCCATTTTTATCAATGAAAACGTATCCAAACGCACTTGCCATACCTATACCACAGTCATTGGTGGCACTTCCGCCAAGCCCCACAAACAATTTTTTTCGAAATTCAGATTGATGCCGGTACAAAAGCCCCATTGCGTGAAGTATCAGTTGGCCAGTACCGAAAGTATTAGCAATCAACGGATTGCGGACGTCAGGAGTAACCAGGACAAGTCCGGACGCAGAAGCCATTTCCACAACGACGGCATCATCATTGATGACTCCAACTTCAGCTGTCACCAAATTACCCATTGGATTTCTGACATCAAAAAAACAGCGTACACCACCAGTATTAGACATCAAGGCATCTACTGTACCTTCCCCGCCATCTGCAACAGGTATTTTCACCACTTCTGAATCAGGAATAGCACGTCTGACACCCTCCTCAATCAAATCATTGATTTCCCTGCTTGAAGCACATCCCTTGAATGAATCAGAAACGATAACTATTTTCATTCGACAGATTACAGGTAACTTACAATATCGGAAGCTATAAGCGATTCCTGACCAATGACTGTCGCAGCCTTGTCGCCTGCAAGTCCATGCAGATAAACTCCAAGAATTGCAGCATCCTCAGGAGGATATCCGCGGGAAAGCAGTCCCGTAATCATACCTGTCAACACGTCTCCGCTGCCTGCAGTTGCCATTCCGGGATTTCCCGTGGAATTGAAATACATTCTGCCGTCGGGCATACTGATAGAAGTATGCGCTGTCTTATACACTATAATGACATTATATTTTGCCGACAACTCCTTTTGGGCTATAATACGCTCATAATCATTGGGGTACTCGCCGAAAAGTCTTGCAAATTCCTTAGGATGGGGTGTAAGGATGGTATTCTCAGGTAAAAGGTCGAAAAGCATTTTGTTCTGGGAAAGCAGATTCAGTCCGTCGGCATCGATTACCAGCTTCGTGTTTTCATCACATTTTGAGAGCAGCATCTC
>JAFYJP010000144.1 GCA_017538085.1 Bacteroidales bacterium
AAACGCTTCGATACCTACGACGAGGAGCAGTCCGACCCGTCAGTTTGCGACAAGGTCCGCGCCCAACTCAATATCCTGAAGGCCTACCAAACCTTCAAGGTCACCGACATCTTTGGCGACATGCCTTACTCACAGGCCGGCCGCATCTGGGAGAATGCCTCCTCGCAGGCCATGATGAAACCCGAATGGGACACCCAAGAGAGCATCTACAAGTCGCTGCTGGAAGAATTAGTGTGGTCGCGCGACGTGCTTCACGATTACTCCTCCACCACCGCCAACGGCAACGAATACTACAAGCTGCCATACGATGTGCTGCTCAACAACGACTACACGCTTTGGGCCGAGTTCGCAAACTCGCTCATCCTGCGCCACGGCCTGCGCATGTATGACAAGGAACCCGACTACGCCACACCGTTGTTGGTGGAGGCCTACAACTTCATCTACTCCAAGATAAGCAGTTCTGGTGGCGTAGCCACTGGAGGAGGCATCTGCTTGTGGCCCAGTGTGTTGGGTACGAGTTGGGATGTCAACTGGTCATTCCGTGAGCACCGTCACCTGCGCATGGGCGAGACCGTCTGGAGCGTCCTCTCTTCGACCAATGACATGGACGGCAGCGGCATCTTCGACTACCGCACCTTCATCTTTTTCGACACGAGCCACAAGACCGACAGCTTCCCCGATGGCGCTTGGCACGCCTATCCGCAAATCCGTACCACCGAGACACCCACCGAGGGCGGCTCGCCCTACGCCCAGAGCCGCGATGGCAGCTACACCTTCAAGGGCCCGTCGTGCCTCTATTCGCCATTCAACTACTACCTCACTCGCGATGAGAAATACGTTCCTCAGATTCTCGTCACCTACGCCGATGTGCTCTTCATGAAGGCCGAAATCGAGGTGCGACACATCGGGGGCATCACGCCACCGCTCAATGCCGACGAATCCATTCGCTCGGGTATCTATCAGTCGTTCCTCTTCTGGACCCACATCCCCACCCAAACCAGCCGTTGGCAGTATCTATATCCGCAATACACCAACTACATCGGTAGCTTGGACATCTGGTCCTACTGCAACAACATGGCGGCCAACGTGATGAACTACGCCGTATATATGAATCCAGACTTCGACTATACCGACGAGGCCTACCTGAACATGATCTACCAGCAGCGTTGGCTCAACCTGTTCCGCCAGCCGTGGGAAGCCTGGGCTTTGGCGCGCCGCACGATGGCAACGCCCACCACCACCAACCACGCCAAGCTGACCTCGTTCCGCATGGAATACCCGCAGATGGAAATTGAGTACAACTACGACAACTACACCGCCCAACTCGCTCGTATGTCGCACGGCGACACGAGGCAAACCAAAGTTTGGTGGATGGACAGATAAACAGGCGATATGAAAAATATTTGAGGAAAAAATTTTTTCGCTAACTTTGCAACGTGATAGTAACAAATCTTGAAATCTGAAATCTTGAAATTAATCCCCTAATACAATGAAAAAAACATTATTACTTTTTACGATGTTGCTCCTCGCGAGCATCGGGCTGATGGCCCAAGTCGAAAAGATTTTCGACTTCAACAACTACGGCGAAGGCCAAATCCTTAACGGCCAAGACGGCTGGTACGTCCGCGTACACAGCGCGGGCAACGGCAGCATGGGTCCCATGTACACCGACTACCTCGGCCACTTCTGGGGCACAACGCCCGAAACGCCTACCGCCGACGAGACCCTCGGCGTGTTCTCGCATGCCTCCGGCACCAGCTTCGGTGACATCGCCACGCACGACATCACACAATACGGCTTCGACTTCTCCGACGGCGGTGTCATTGAAATCGAGTGCGACCAGCTTCGCGAATGGTGGGGCACCCTCTTCGGCATCGGATACGACGGTGACGGCGACGGCTCTGTGCTGCCTCCTATCATAGCGGCTCCAGGTCATGCCCCCTACGAACCTATCACACCCAACCCCAACAGCACAGCCCCCGATGGCGGCATCTACATGCTACTCACGGGCAGTGATACCGACCCGCTCTTCATCAAAGGTGTGGTCCTGCCCAACAACACGCCGGCTTGCAACTTCCCTGTTCCCGTACCAGAAAAGGAATGGGTTCGTTGGAAGGTTTCCATTGACCTCGACGCCAACGACGGCGCTGGTGCAGTCACCCTTTTCGGGATGTATGAAAACGTGCCTAACGGCGAGTGGGAATCGGTACCGGAATGCCAAGGCCTCAACATCGGATTGACCCCGGGCAGCGGCGACAAGTTCGACCCTGCGATGTGGAACAAAATCTTCATGCTCAACAGCGGTTGGTGCGGCTTCGACAACTTGGTCATCCGCCATTTTCCCGGTGGCTTGGCAGCGCAGTTCATCGACTTCGCCGAAATCCCCGACCAGCTGGTATATAACGAACCCATCACCTTGAATGCCACAGCAACTTCGGGTCTGCCAGTGACCTTCGAGGTCGTCCAAGGCCCCGCCACCGTCGATGGCAACATCCTCACCCTCACGGGCGAAGAAGGTAGCGTAAAAGTGCGTGCCTCGCAACCCGGCGACGGCACCCAGTGGCAACCAGCCCCTTCAGTGACACGCTCTTTCTATGTCGTTGACCCCGAAAACTATGCGCCGGAAATCACCATCCGTCGTCCCTACGAAGGCACACAGGTCTATATGCCTAACTTCGATAATCCCGTGATGATTGTTCTCAGTGCCTACATCGACCATGCTTCCGTGCTGAAGTTTGAAGAGGTGAAATGCAACGTTGACGGACTGGAACTGACCCTCAACACCGACTATCCAAACGACCCCGACAACGGCTATTGGTACACCACTTGGACTCCTTCGGGCACTGGCTCATACGATATGACCGTAAGCATTACGCAGACTGGCGGCAAGGTCACCACAGCCTCCAATAGCTTCAACGTGACCACCGATATAAACGACATGAACGTCTCAGCCCTCAACGGCGAGGTGGTGGTGAACACAACGGTATTTACCGCATACGGCGAATATCCTTTCCCGACCCACGTCAACGCCTTCAATGCCATCAACTTGCATTATCTGCACAACTGCGTGAACGGCAACTGCAACACCTACGACCACCAGAGTTACCTCCGTGTAAAGAACTACCGTGGCGAATGGGTAGAACTCTGCCGCTACATCACCCCGTTTGGCAAAGAGTGCATCGACGACCTCGATGTGACCGACTTCACCAGCGTGCTGCAAGGCCTCGTCGAGTTTGAGTATTACAGCGAACAATATTCGACCGGTGAAGGCTATTGCCCCACCGCCATCTTCGAATACACCAAGGGCACACCAGAATATCCTTACATTGACTTGCAGGAGCTGTGGTACGGCAACTATGCCTTCGGCGACTACGAAAACCCATGCCCCATCCCCACCCGAAATGTCGAGTTTGACCCCTGTGTGGAGAAGGCCAAGTTGCAAATCACTACTTCGGGCCACAACTGGAGCGATGTCGAAAACGGTGCCTTCAACACGGGCAACGCTGCCGAGTTCTACCACGCTGTCCACAACATCAACATCAACGGCGGCACGGTCTATACGCAAGACCTCTGGCAGACCTGCAACCCCAATCCGAGCGGATGCCAGCCGCAGAACGGCACCTGGACCTACAATCGCGCCGGATGGTGCCCCGGCAGCATGACAATGGTGTGGAACTACAGCCTCGACGACTACCTCCAAGACGGCCAGGCCAACCTGCTCTATGAGTTCGACCCGACATACATCGACCAATGCCACCCCAACTATCCTGACTGCGTGAGCGGCCAGAACAGCTGCCCTGACTGCAACAATTCGAGCAACCCAATCCTGAAAGTCTCAGGCAAATTGGTCACCTATAGCCACAACCCCGACATCTTTATGGATGTACCCGAACTGCCCAATGTCGATGCTGAACCATTCTCGGTGAGCATCAAGCCTAACCCCGCAAGAGGTAAGATGACCATCACAACGGACTACGACAAGGGTGCAGCCAGCGTCGTCATCATCAATTCGCAAGGTGTAAAGGTGCGCGGCTTCAGCATGAGAGGCTCGGTCACCATCGACGTGAGCGACCTGCCATCGGGCATGTATTTTGTCCACATCGTTGGCGGAAAAGTAGTGACGCGGAAAGTGATGATACAGAACTAAAATTGGAACACCCAACTTTTAGCTTTTTGAGTGGAATGTAACAATGTCCTATAGTACTTGTTACCCCTCATCCATGCGCAAGAGTTGGGTGTTCGTGTATCCAGACTGGGAAAGCAAATAGGTCAAAAAGCATCAACTGAAAATCGCGGAAAACAGGAAAAGAGATGATGGGAAAAGTAAAATGTCCACAAAAAAAATCAAAATAATATGAAAAGAACAAAATAAAGCGTATCTTTGCAAAAGATTTGTAATTAAACATTAAAATACGTAAAGAAGATGAATGAGATTGATATTACATTAGGAACTTTGGCGGAGAAAGTTAAGGCTTTAATACAGAAGAATAAAGACTTAAAGGATTTTAATGCCGAATTGCAAGTTGACTATGAAAACAAGATAAAAATATTAGAAGAAGAAAAAGAAAATATAAACAACCAGTTATCGGAGGAAATGGAGAAGCGCCAGCAGGACAAAGAAACGCTACAGGAGCTTATTCGTGAAGTTGATGAATGTTTGGAAATTTTTAATGAAGAGAAACCTAACGAAGAAAACATATAATTAAATGTCAGAAGAGTCAAAGTCGGTAGAAATCAACATATTAGGACGAGTTTATCCAATTTCAGTAAACGATGAGTCTGAGGAGAAAGACATTCGTGAGGTGGAGGAGACCATAAAATACTTGATAGACCAGTTCAAGGGGTCGTATGCATATAAGGACGACAAGGATTTACTGGCGATGGCGGTTATACAATTTGCATCAAAAGCTGTTTTCTTTGAGCAGGAGTCGAAGAATTTATCGACAAACATTAAGAAGAAGATAGACGAAATAGACAGGCTGTTTGAGACAGTCTAACGTTCTTTGAAATAACGCCCGCATTTGTTCACAGTTTAAAAACCTAACATCATAACAAATGGGGAAAAGCTCGCGAGTATATAAGAGAATGCCCGGCTTGTACCGGGACCCTCGTGATATTCCAGCAACCCCAACCATAACTAACGGGGTTTTTTCAACTCCGAGACATTTGCGGGGCGTTTTTTTAAATTTCTCTCCGACCTAAAAAATTAATTTATGACAACAGTATATATCTTAATCGCAGCTGTAGTCGGAATAGGTATCGGAATCCTAATCGCGAATACTATCTTAAAAAATGCGCTGACCAAGAGAAGTCAGCAATTATTGAAAGATGCCGAAGAAAAGGGTGAAATCATCAAGAAAGAAAAAATTCTTCAGGCAAAAGAAAAATTTCTTCAGTTAAATTCAGAATATGAAAAAAACATCCAGGAACGCAACAGCGTAGTGGCTAAAAATGAAAATCGCCTGAAGCAAAAAGAGCAAGTTCTGAATCAGAAACTTGAAGAAGTTACAAAGAAAGAGAATGAAAACAATCAGCTCAACGACACCCTGAAAGGGCAGATGTCAGCATTGGACAAAAAAAGAAAAGAAGTTGAAATCAACCTCGCCAAATCGGTCGAACAACTTGAAAAAATATCGGGCATGACTGCCGATCAGGCAAAAAAACAGCTCATCGACAGCATGAAAGAAGAAGCCATGGCAGAAGCAGCAGTCACTTCAAGAGAGATTATCGACGAAGCGAAGTTGTCGGCAAATGCTGAAGCCAAGAAAATAGTGATAGAAACCATCCAGAGGACTGCCACTGAAAATGCGATAGAAAATTCAGTATCGGTATTTCACATAGACAATGATGAGGTCAAGGGACGTATCATCGGACGTGAAGGCAGAAACATCAAGGCTCTTGAGTCATTGACCGGCGTTGAGATAATTATTGACGACTCACCTGAAACCATCATTCTTTCCGGTTTTGATCCTGTCAGAAGAGAGATAGCAAGACTTTCCCTTCACAAATTGGTCACAGATGGCAGAATACATCCTGCAAGAATTGAGGAAGTTGTGGCAAAAACAGAGAAACAGATTGAGCAGGAGATACTTGAAATAGGGAAAAGGACTTGTATTGACCTCGGCATTCATGGAATCAACATTGAGCTTATCAGGCTGGTCGGAAAGATGAGATACCGTTCATCATACGGGCAGAATCTTCTGCAACATTCAATAGAGGTGGCAAATCTGTGTGCTACTATGGCTGCTGAATTAGGTTTGAATCCAAAGAAAGCCAAAAGAGCAGGATTACTGCATGATATAGGCAAAGTTCCAGATCAGGAGCCGGATCTTCCACACGCACTTTATGGCATGAAACTGGCCGAGAAATACAAAGAAAAACCAGACATCTGCAATGCCATCGGAGCACACCATGACGAAATTGAGATGTCATCCATGATTTCACCGATAGTACAGGTTTGCGACAGCATTTCCGGTGCAAGACCTGGTGCACGTCGCGAAATTGTTGAAGACTACATTGCACGTCTCAACAAGCTTGAGAGCATGGCATCATCATATTCCGGTGTCCTCAACTGCTATGCCATCCAAGCCGGCAGAGAGCTGAGAGTCATAGTAAACGCTGACAAGGTATCTGATAACGATGCTCAACAGATTTCCCTTGACCTGTCAAAGAGAATCCAAAGTGAAATGACATACCCAGGTCAAGTCAAAGTATTGGTAATCAGAGAAACACGAGCAGTAAACTATGCGAAGTAAGTTTTTTCTGCCCCTTTTGAATAAAACCATAAAAAATGTCAAAAAGGCAGAAACCTTTTTAGATACTCACACTTTACCCGGATTACAGGGCAAATCGATATTAAGCGTAGGCAGAATCTATCTCAAGGGTTTGCAAAACGGTGATCTTGTGGATAGAGCGGCAGCAGTGTCTTTTAACCTGTTCACCACTTTATTCCCTTTTTTGCTTTTTACCTTCTCCATAATACCCTACATTCCCATTGCCAACTTCCAAGAGCAAATAATCGGTATGCTTATCAATGTTCTTCCGCCGGCAATATGGGATATTTTAAAAGACACCATATATTATATTGTTGACAAGAAGCACGGCAGTATTCTGTCAATCAGTATTATAATCACATTATACCTTGGTTCCAACGGAATAAACTGTCTCCTCCGTGCCTTCACAAAAACACCATCAAGGACATTACAGTCAGGTTTTGTACCGCTCACACCATTTCAACGAAGACTGATATCAATATTCTATATTTTATACATAGGCTTTCTTGTTATCCTTTCCATTGCGATTTTTGGAGGATATGCGAGAGTGATAAATTATATCAGTGAGCATCATGGCATCACGAAATTTCTGAGGATACTTATCTCTATCGGCGGTCAGTTAATACCGATTCTAATACTGCTTATAGCAATATCGACGCTTTACAGGGCTGTGATAAAGCAGCGCAAGGGTTTCCCGTTTTTTTCAATAGGCGGAATCATCACCACAGTTCTTCTGTTGCTTACCACAAAACTGTTTCAAATATACATTGACAATTTTACCCACTACAATATTCTCTACGGGTCATTGGGAACAATACTGATACTTACCTTTTACATATATCTCAACTCACTGTTCCTGCTTACAGGCTTTGATTTGAATGCAAGCATTTACGCAGCCGCCGAGATAAGAGCCAAAAACTAACAGCTATTCTACGGTCACACTCTTGGCCAGATTACGCGGCTGGTCAACATTACGGCCTTTGGCACAAGCAACGTAATAACTCAACAGTTGAAGTGGAAGAACTGATAACAGCGGGACGAAACAATCAAGCGTATCGGGTATTGTGAAAATGCGGTCGCTAATGTTTCCAGCGACTGTATCGCCTTCGGTGACAATACTGACGATACGGCCATTTCTTGATTTGATTTCCTGAATATTGCTGATAACCTTATCATACATTCCATGCTTAGGAGCGATAAAAAACACAGGCATTTCCTCATCAATAAGGGCAATAGGGCCGTGTTTCATTTCCGCTGCCGGATAGCCTTCAGCATGAATATAAGATATCTCCTTCAACTTCAACGCACCTTCAAGAGCGACAGGATAATTATAGCCACGACCCAAAAATATGCAGTTACGGGCGTATGTGAACATCTGTGCAAACTCAGGGATAGACTTGTTGTGTTCAAGGGTCCAGCGCATTTTATCGGGTATGTTGATTAACTCTCCAACAAGGGAATGCAATTTATCATCAGTAATAGTCTTCTTTACTTTGGCAATGCTAAGTCCCAGCATCATGAGGGTAATGACCTGACCTGTGAAAGCCTTTGTAGAGGCAACACCTATCTCCGGTCCGACATGAAGATACGTACCGCTGTCGGTGGCACGAGGAATTGAAGAGCCGATAACATTACATATACCATAAAGAAAAGCCCCCTTGCTTTTTGCCAGCTGTATTGCAGCAAGAGTGTCAGCCGTTTCACCGCTCTGGCTTACGGCAATGACAACGTCATCAGGGAAGACAACAGGATTACGGTAACGAAACTCACTGGCATATTCGACTTCAACAGGAATCTTGCACAATTCCTCTATGAAATACTTTGCAATAAGGGAACTGTGCCAGGAAGTACCGCAGGCGCATATTATTATGCGACGGGCGTTTTTGAAAATATTCGCATTGTCAATGACACCGCTGAGAAAAACATCTTTGTTTTCAGTATCCAGTCGGCCACGGATGCAGTTGAGTATAGCTTCCGGCTGTTCATATATTTCCTTAAGCATGAAGTGAGGATAACCACCCTTTTCCAATTCATTTATATCAATGGAAATTTGTTGCACCTGTGGAGTCTGCTTTACATTTGAAAGCGTAATGATGTCTATCTTGCCGCTACGGTCCAAATAAGCAATTTCCTCATCATTAAGATAAATCACTTCCTGGGTGAATTCAACGATAGGGGTTGCATCACTACCCACTATATATTCAGGATTGCCATCCGCACTTTTGCCCACACCAATTACAAGTGGACTTCCCTTACGGGCAACGACCATTTGATCGGGGTATTGTTTGTCGATAACAGCGATTGCATAAGCACCGGTGACGTTTTTCAGTGCAAGTTGAACGGCTTTGAACAGGGAGCATTTATGAATATCCTGCATGTATTCGATGAACTGGACCAGCACTTCGGTATCAGTTTCACTAATACAATGAATATCATTCTTTTCAAGTTGACTGCGAAGAATCTTGAAATTTTCTATTATGCCATTGTGGACTAAAGCAAGGTTTCTACTTTTGCTATAGTGTGGATGGGCGTTAACCACATTGGGTTCACCGTGAGTGGCCCAGCGTGTGTGAGCGATGCCCACAGTACCACTGATATCCTTGTCCCGAACTGCCGCTTCGAGCGCCGAAACCTTACCTTTCGCCTTATAGACAGAAAGATTACCATTGTCGTTAACAAGGGCTATGCCGGCACTGTCATAACCACGATATTCAAGCCTATACAGACCTTTCATCAGAATAGGATACGCCTTACGGTCTCCTATATAACCTACAATTCCACACATAATAAGAACAATTTATTTTTTTGAACCCGCAAAAAAAATAAAAATATAAAAAAATGTCAAGAAAAAAATAATCAGAGGATTAATTTTCTGTATTTGGGTCTGTGTGGGGCAACGTCTCCGTTGAGTTTTCGTCTGTTTTCCTCATAATCGGAATAGCTTCCTTCAAAGAAAGAAACTTTGGAATCACCCTCAAAAGCGAGGATATGGGTAGCGATTCTGTCGAGGAACCAACGGTCATGGGATATTACAACAGCACATCCTGCAAAATCTTCAAGACCGTCTTCCAATGCACGCAACGTGTTGATATCTATATCATTAGTAGGCTCATCGAGGAGAAGGACATTAGCTTCGCTTTTGAGAGTCAAAGCAAGATGAAGTCTGTTTCTTTCACCACCGGATAGCATACGAACCTTTTTGCTTTGGTCGGTGCCTGAAAAATTGAAACGGGCGACGTAAGCTCTCGAATTAATCATGCGTCCTCCAAGCAGAATCTGCTCATTGCCTTCTGAAATTGCCTGCCATACCGTATCTTCGGGATTGATAAACTCATGTCGTTGGTCAACATAGCCGAGTTTAACGGTAGAGCCGATTCTGAAACTTCCGGAAGAAGGCGGTTCAAGACCCATAATCATTCTGAAAAGAGTTGTTTTACCGCAACCGTTTGGACCGATAATACCAACAATTCCAGCAGGCGGAAGTCTGAAATTTAAGTTCTCGAACAAGATTCTATCGCCGAAACTTTTGGAGACATTGACAGCTTCGATAACTTCGGAACCAAGACGCGGGCCATTAGGGATAAATATTTCGAGTTTCTGTTCTTTCTGAGCGACATCCTCATTCGCCAATTTTTCATACGCATTGAGACGTGCCTTTCCTTTTGCCTGTCGAGCCTTAGGAGCCATGCGTATCCATTCGAGTTCATGCTGGAGTGTCTTCTGCCGGCGTGATTCCTGTTTCTCTTCCATTTCAAGACGTCTCTTATTCTGTTCAAGCCACGAAGAATAATTGCCTTGCCATGGGATGCCATGTCCACGGTCAAGTTCAAGGATCCAACCTGCGACATGGTCAAGGAAGTAACGGTCATGAGTTACTGCAATTACAGTGCCTTTAAATTGCTGTAGATGAAGCTCAAGCCATTCTATCGACTCGGCGTCAAGATGGTTGGTGGGTTCATCAAGCAGAAGGATATCAGGTTCCTGCAATAACAGACGGCAGAGAGCCACCCTTCGGCGTTCACCTACGGAAAGGTTTTTAACAGGCGCATCGTCATCAGGACAGCGAAGAGCGTCCATAGCACGTTCAAGCTTGTTGTCAAGATCCCATGCATCACACTGGTCAAGCTTTTCGGTCAGTTCCCCCTGACGTTCGATGAGGGCATTCATTTCATCATCGGACATAGGCTCTGCAAATCTATTGTTGACCTCTTCATATTCAGCGAGTAAATCCACAACCGGCTGAACGGCCTCCTGGACAACTTCTTTAACCGTCTTATTGTCATCCAGTTGCGGTTCTTGTTCAAGGTAACCGATTGAATATTTGCCGGAAAACACAACCTCTCCGTTAAAAGAAGTATCACGACCGGCAATGATTTTTAGCAATGTGGATTTACCTGAACCATTCAAACCGATAATGCCTATCTTAGCACCATAGTAAAATGAAAGGTAAATATCCTGTAAAACCTGATGGGACGGCGGATAGACTTTACCCACGCCAACCATTGAGAAAATAATTTTCTTGTCGTCCATAATGCAATGAATTATAGATGTTTATAAATTGTCAACTGGTGATGCATATATGCCGAGGAATATCTCCAGAAGTTCATCCTGATTACATTCAGTATATTCCTTAAGAACATCCAGATGCTTAACAAATGTTTGTTTCTGTTCTTCAGTATAACAATCAGCAAACTGCTGATTATTATGCAGAAGGTCGTGAGCAATATAATTATTCGGGAAAAGCATATAATTCCGACAAATGCGATTAGTGATGAGTTCAGCGACCATATATTCAAATTCATTTTTGTTGCAGTCATTGTATTTCATAAGGTCATCATGGCTGACGACATCACAGAGATGAAAATTAACCCTGCCTTTGGGCTGCAGAATACCGGTTAGAATGCTGTTGACATCTTCACCATGTTTTTTCACATATTTTCCGCGTCGGCGATGGTATAGTTCGACAGCCTTGAGCACATCGCATGGCTCCCATTCGTATGAGACAGAAACTGGCAGGATGTTAAGCTCGGCAAGAGCATCAACCTTATTTTCAGAACTGCTCATTCCAAACATCTTAATAACTCCCCTATCGGTAACATCCTTACCATCCTTGGTGCGGCCATTGCGTTGGGCAATCCAAACGGATTCATGATGTTGGGTTATCATATATCTCATATAATCGGAAACATGAAGAGAGCTGAAATAGAACTCTTTCAAGCCGCCACCACGCTCAATCACAAACATCTTATTAGATTTGAAAACATCGGTGACAACCGGGTTTTCCATTAAATTTGCACCAAGGGTGATTTGAGTGGTATCAAAGCCGTTATAAGACAATATCTGTTGTAACAGACTGGCATCCAACACGATGTCACGATGGTTGGAAACATACATATAACTTTTGTCCTTGGAAATGTTCTCAACACCTCCATAAGTGAAGCCTGTCATAGTACGTTTGATAACCTGTTCATTCATCGAGTACATGACCTTTCTCTGAAATTCGTTTACAGTACTGATATTCATAATGTTTTTTCTGACTGTTTCCGTATCTTCATCAGGGAAAACGAACGATGCAATCTTATCGAAATAAGGGCATGTGGCAATTCGATGCATGGAAGCAGGGATTTCGCTGTCGTAAAAAGGTCTTATGTCATCAAATCGAGGGTCAATCATTTTTTTCTATTGTCTATAAACTTAATAGGTTTTCTGCTTTTTGCAGGATAGTTAATGGAATAAATCTCTTCAACTGTATGGATTTCGACAGTGGGAGCAACTCTGATTCTTGACCTGAAATGATCCTTGAGGTCTTTTACAGGGTCAAAATCAGGCATATATTTAAGACCAACATAAACTTTCACATCATCAGTACCGGCATCACTGTTATCAACGATGATAACATAATTTTCGACATAGTTTGTATCATCAAGGACATCATTGATAGCAGGCGGATAAAGAGTTGTGCCTTTGAGTTTAATCATATTGTTTTTACGACCCACCAAAGGAGAGAGCCTGTAGGAATATCTGCCACATTTGCACTGTTCGACATGCTTTGCGGCCATGTCGCCGGTACGGAATCTCAGTAAAGGCATAGCCTCAACACCAAGGGTTGTTACCACAACTTCGCCGACCTCACCGTCAGGGACAGGCAGATCATCATCACCAATGATTTCCACAATTATGAGTTCCGGATGGCAATGGCCTCCAAGTCCATATTCACATTCCGAGAAAGTGGCAGACATTTCGGTGGATGAATAAGTTGCAAAAAGCTGCACATCCCATTTTTCCCTGATTCGCTGGCCGAGCAGATTAAGAGAAAAATCCTGTTCCCTCAGTCCCTCACCAATGCCAATAATGCGTCTGATACTGCTGTTTCTATAATCGATATTGTGTTCCTCAGCATACTGGATAAGCCTGAGAATAAAGGAAGGGACGCACATGATAGTGTCGGGTTTGATACGTTTTATAGTATCCCACTGAAGTTCAGGTATTCCGTTTCCAACTCTCACTATTCCGGCACCAAGCTCACGAAGGCCCAAGAAATAAGCCATTCCGGCCATAAATCTTTTATCAAGAGTGGTCATAAGTTGGACTATATTGCCCAGGCGGACACCGGCACATTCAAAAGATTTCTTTTCGTTGTAGGCAAGACGCTGCAAATCCTTCTCTGTACAGCCGAAAGTGACAGGATCCCCCAATGTCCCTGATGTGGTTATATAATCTATAATCTTATCCTTGGGACAGCAGAGGAAATCATCATTGAAAAGCTGCAAGTCTTTCTTCTCGGTAAAAGGGATTGTTATGAGATCTTCCAGACAAACTATTTTATTGATGTCGATTTCATATTTGGCAAAAAGGCGCTGATAATAGCGGGAATGCTCATTAAGATAGACAAGAGCATTATGAAGGAGCTTCTCCTGAAATGATTTTATCTCCTCTGGAGACTTGTATTCAATGTCCGTTATATTATTTTTCATCATGAATTATTTTTTTATTACACTTTTCAGCCATTTGATAAATTCACCTTTCCAGGCATGACATTCCTCGGAACCGCTCGTATCGCTTGCTCCAAATCCATGGCCACCAGTATCATATCTAATATATTTATGTTCAATGTTTTGTGCTGTCAACGCCGAGTCAAGAAGAATGGAGTTATGATAGTCAACAACAGGGTCGTCGGTACAATTTACAAGGAACACCGGAGGACAATTCCGAGGAATATGTTCCTCAAGTGACAATGAATCTCTCATTGTGATGTCAGATATATTCCTTTCCCCAAGGAGGCCACGTCTTGAACGCTGATGGACGCATTCTTTCGACATAGTGACGACGGGATAGACAGGAACAATAAAATCAGGAGCAAGCGAAACATCCACCCCGATACCAATATCAGACAAGAAGTCGTGCTCTGAGAACACACCTGACAGCATAACGAGATGACCGCCTGCCGAAAAACCCATCACTCCTATTTTATTGGGGTTAATATGATAATAATCAGCGTTTTCTCTAACGAGTTGAATTGCACGCTGTATGTCCCTAATCATATCAGGATACTGGCGGGTGGGAAACAGATAACGATAATACGTTGCATAAGCAAGAAAACCGCCAGTTGTATAATTCAGAACAAATGCCGTTATTCCATTGTCGTTCAGCCAATTGGCAACTTTAGTGTTTTCATTGTTCTTGTCATGCCAAAAATAACTTCCTCCCGGACAGACTATAACAGCAGTCCCTTTCAAATCATCAGAAACATTATCGTCATTTTCCGGCTGATAAACAGACATCTTCACAGAATTGGCATGTACTTGGGTCCCATCCCATATTTTAATCACCTCCTGTGATATAAGGCTATTGCTCAAAAACAACAGCAAGACAAACATGGAGACGATATGCAGATGGCGCATTATGGAAAGAGGCAAAGCATAGAGGAGTGCTCCAAGACAGAATACAATGTTCACGAGAGATATCCTGAAAAAATCCACGAATGGCCGATAATGAGTAATGCGTTCTTTTTCAGGCGGATAATACACTTTTATTGGAACAGATATAATTTTAACATTATTCCAGGCAGATAAGACGAGTAGTTCTAACTCGGCTTCATATCGTGAAGTGAGTATATTAAGTCCTTTTATTTTCTTCAGTGGATAAAGACGGAAACCTGTCTGTGTATCAGGCACATTCTGAGCTGTTTGCAAACGGAACCAGAAATTTGAAAACTTATTTGCGAAGGAACTGCTTGCCGGCATATTGTCACTCCTGAGATTTCTGCTTCCAACAATGATAGCATCTTTATTCTGCTGATGTGCTTCAACGAGCGCAGGGATATCCTCCGGATAATGCTGGCCATCGGAATCAATTGTTATTGCATAAAGGAATCCCAAATCAATAGCCTTCTTAAACCCGGTCTTTAACGCCGCGCCTTTGCCTTTATTTCTTTCATGCCGCAATATGGTTACCGGCAGAGCAGCCTGCTGCAACAATTTATATGTGTCGTCGGTACAGCCATCATCAACCACAATCACATTTTCGCAAAATTGGAGCACACGCTCCAAAATGTTGACTATGGTGTTGCCGTTATTGTATGTTGGCATCACAACACAAAGACTATCAGGCTGTTTCATTTTATTTGATTAAACTGATTTCAGAAGAATAAATGAAAAGATTTTGCCATCAGAATGGTTAATCAGGAGAATGTTTTGGGGAGTTCCAATCATTCCCTGTGATTTATCAACATACAGGAAGTCAGGGATATATCTATATTTCAAACAGCAGTCGGCAGCGTAGAAGCCAAAAGCGGATGCTGAAAAGCATTCACCGAAGACATGTTTATAGTGAAGTATTGTTTTATCACTGAAACAGTTGCCAACAATATCATAGTATGGTTTGTCAGTAGTTTTGTTGCCACTTATTCCGACCATTACAGCAGAAATATCTCCTGCACACATCTCAGTATCTGCAAGCAATTGATTTACTGTGGAATGTATTTCAGACACAGACGGTTTATTAATAATTCTTATTGCTGCAACTGCACTATGGGTGTCAGACGAAGTGGAAGACAAAACAGTTGACACTGAAGCCTCACCGCAAATTTCGTCATCACAGCCAATGAGTCCCATTTTCTTAAGTAAAATGAAGGAAGTCGGTGTCACTTCGTCATGGCTTCCTACAAGAGCTGAATCAATCTTACCGGACTTATATTGCAAATACGCATCGAACAATGCCATATCAAAAGAGACGCATCTGTGCGAATAAGTGATGTTGTAACCGTTATTATGGGTATTTATGGCTATATGTGAACTGATGGTATTATGCGTTGACTGCATAAACAAAGTGGGTTTCAGCAGTTGTTCCCCTTCGTTACACAAAATCTCCAAGAACTGTTCGGTATTCTCCATACATCCCCATCCTGTGCCGGTAATGATAGCGTCAGGCAGCATAAGTCCCGACTTTTTGATAGCAACATTGGAAGTGGTCAGGGAACGTTTCATGATTCTGTTCATTCTGCGAGCTTCCATAGGAGGAATATATTGTTTGTAGTCGGGCTCCAAAGAGCGGACATAATTGGAATCATACCATATAGGATTTTCCATCCAGTCATCACACAACGGCTGTTGAATCGAAATCTGAGCAGTTGACTTTATG
>JAFYJP010000145.1 GCA_017538085.1 Bacteroidales bacterium
AGTTCAAGTTCATACTAATCTCTCATTTTATTAAGGATTTCATCCCATTGGGCAATGACTCTGGTGATAGCTCTTACCCACTGACGCATGAAGTCATCGTCATCAAAGTAGCATCTGATTTGCTCCTGCGTTTTGCCTTTTAGGGCATTGCGGACATGCACCATATCGCCACGAGCATCTGCCAGCTGGTTATACGCTTCAATCTCACTGTCCGTCAGATGTAGCTTCGGCTCATGGCAGAGCGCACACCTGCGGCTATAGTCGCCTTTAGTAAGTCCACACATAGCGGCCTTCTCCGCTATCTGGGCATCTTCGATGTCATTGACACGGTAGTCAATATGATGAAGCCTCGGGGGCTTCCTCTGAATTTCACGCTTTCTCATATCGTAAAACAAATTTCGTTTTTGTGTTGTGTGGCAGTCCAATGCGAGCTTGCGAGCGTTCAAGAATCCATTGGATGGACAAAGCGGGTATTGCCGTTTTCGTCCGACATTGGTACCTCTTGCAACAACGGTTTGAAAAGCCGTCGGACAATCTACACTTAGGCTGAGATGCTCGGTGTAGTGTTTACGCTCAAAGCTAAATCGCTTTGCCCGCAAGGGACTGCCATTAAGTCTATTTGTCTCCCATTTCGTGCAAGTTGTCTTTTACCTCGTCACGAATACTGAGGTTGTTATCAAGTTCCTTAATTCGTCTCAGGCATTCGAAGGCCTTTTCCAGACCGTGGCTTGCATTATTCTGCGGTATGTTATCAACTTTGACTTCCGCATATTTCAATGCCATCTGGGTCTGATAAATACTCTCTTCTTCACGCAGTCTTTGATCTTGACATCTGGAATTGAAAACAGTCTTCCCCTTGTCATGAATCTCATCAAGAAACAGCAATGTATGAATACTGACAGAGCTGTTAGACATTGTTGATATTAGACCCGAATTATTCAACATTCTGATAATGTCAGAGACGGTTTCAACATCACAATTACAGAATTCAGCAAGGTCTGCATCGGATATTAATGTCTGACCTGAATGTAAATAAGAATTCCATCCTGGTCTGGCATAATTGTAACCATTATCAGTACATGTGTGTTTTAACAACACAGTCAGCACCTTCATAATATTAACACCATTCTTGCTCTCGGCAAGAAAATCAACCTGACTCTCGGTCAGGACAAAATCATAAAAAATATTCATTGTTTAAATAATTTATTCCCATAAATAATGTTTATGCGTCTTCTATTTCGCATATTCCTTCAATAATGCATCTCTAACAAATAACAAACGTCCTTGCTTGTTGTTGCCATTCTTGATATGAGGAAATTTGTCCTTAATACGTCGCATGTGATCTTCGGATATTCCGAGTATTTTCGCAGCAACACTAACAGGCACCATCTCTAATTGAGGCTCCTCACACTTTTTTAACTCACTCACAACTATCTTTGCAGCCTTGTAGGCTATAGCATCGATAGAGGTCTGATCTATTTTAAAAATGTCCATTGTATATTATGTTTTTTAATTTTTGCTGCAAAATAAGTGAATATCTCAGACATAGGCTACTTCTGAAAATTTCTATTCGTGAATTAACGTTTCACGAAAAATATAAGCCTCAAATAAGTATTAAAAAAATCCAAGAACGCCAGATAGGGACGTTCTTGGAATAAAAATGGAAGAGTATGCCTAATCTCTATTCGGAGATGAAATGGGAGTTAAATCTTGCCGTCTATCTTAGCCATAGCATCCACAATAGACTCGTCGAGGCGTTTGGCATATACCTGTTCCGTCATACGTTGAGATGCATGTCCAAGGATGTGCTGCACAATATTCATAGGGACATCACCACTATTAAGAAGCAAAGTGGCTCCGGTATGACGGGCCCAGTGAGAGCTCACGGGTTTGTCAATACTCGCATTCTGAGCCACCACCTTCAAGTATTCGTTATATTTTACATTACTTATAATAGGAAGGTGGTTATTGTACTTCTTCAAAATGGCAAGTGCTGGCTTCAAAAGTGGAATGGTAAAGGTCTGGCTTGTCTTTGCACGCGTACCTATATATACTTTCATACCCTTGACTTTCTCAATCTTTTCAGCATCGAATGTACTCAGGTCAACATAGGAAAGGCATGTGTAGGTCTGGAACACGAACAAGTCTCTTACTCGTTGAAGGCTTTCTGTTGGTAGTTCCATGTCTCTCACCTTGGTAAACTCCTGAGGTGAAAGGTATTTGCCAATGCCCCCCTTCGACTTTTCCTTCTCAATGCGCACCCACTTGTAGGGATTGCGTTTGATGTAGCCTTCATCAATAGCATCAAGAATGAAGGAATTGAGGAAACGATGGTAGTTGTTCCACTTCGAGTAGGGTTTCAAACCTCTCGCAGCCAGATGTTCGTCAAGAGCGATGATGTTCAGGTCGGTGATGTCCTCGAATTCCGCAATCTTTCCCCAGCCTCTGAAGAACTTCATGAATCGGGTGTAGCGTTCCTGGCTGTCTTCGGCTTTGCCATACTGTCGGATCTTCATTCGCTTATCACAGAAATCAAGAAAGTTGATGTTGCCAGACCTCAATCGTTTCAGCCTGTCTGGAATGCTGAAGATGTCAATGCTACCCTCGGTCATCATGTTAACAACGACTTGTCGCACATCAATCATCAGCTTCTCCAGTGTCTGGTTCAACTGGATAGCATCAACGCGGTTAGTTACTGTACCACGGTGCCACTGCTTCGGAAGGAGCCTGACGCCCGTAGTCATATACTTCTGCTTTCTTTCGAAAGTAACTCGCAGCTCAACTGCTGCCTCTTTTGTGGCCGAAGCCGTCTTGTGTCTGTTGTACACAAATTCTACTAATGGTGTCTTATTCATATAAAAATCATTAAATGTATTACAATTCTATTTTGTCGGTCGGGGTTGTAATACATCCTGTAATATATTTAGGCTTTATGATGTCGTAAGACCAACCATGATGCCGTATGCATTTTCAGCGGTGTCCATCCCCTTATTAGCCTCGCTTTCAGCGGGTTAAACT
>JAFYJP010000012.1 GCA_017538085.1 Bacteroidales bacterium
CATTTGGATTTACCGTTACGGTAACATTATCGTCAATGGTACAAGCGGCAATGAAGTTATTTTTGAAAGTGACAGACTTGAACCTGAATACGATAATGTGTCAGCTATGTGGGACAGAATATGGATTAACGAAGGACCGGTAAGAAACGAATTTCATCATACTGTGATTCGTAACGGCTTTATTGGTATTCAAGCTGAATCACTCTCATTATCAGAATATTGGAGCGACAATCTTCTTCTTGATAATGTGAAAATCGAAAACATGTCCGGAATGGGTATTTATGCAGTTCTATACTCAATAAATGCAGGAAATGTTTTGGTCGATAACTGTGGAAGCTATCTTGTAGGACTGACTCTCGGAGGAGAATATGATTTCAGGAACTGCACTTTCGCCAATTTCTGGAACAGTTCCATCAGACAGACATCATCAATATATGTGAACAATTATTATCTTGATGAAAACTACAATCCTGTGCAGGTTTCGCTGAATGACTACTATTTCGGAAATTGTGTAGTCTATGGTGTGCTTGAAAATGAGCTTTATCTCGATGGGGTAGGAACTTTCAACTGTACATTGCAGAATTCTCTTGTGAAAATTGCACGGGATAGAATTGAAGATTACAGCAAATACTTCACTGACTGCATAATCAATAAATCTCCGATATTCAGCGACTCCACTAATTTCAACTATCATATCGACACTATCATTTCACCGTTGATTAATGCCGGAAGCATGGAAATTGTCAACAGCTCTCCGGTAGATATCAGCAAAGACCTTGACGGTGTAAGCCGCACAAATGACGACAATCCTGACATAGGCGCATACGAATTTGTGGAACCGCTATGAATAATTACATCAACAATGATACAATAGCTGCAATTTCAACACCGGCAGGAACTGGTGCAATTGCAATGATTAGAATGTCAGGGACAGAATCACTTAAAATTCTGGACTGTTTTTTCCGACATTCAGCAAATACCACTATCAGTCACCGCACCTGTGTTTATGGTCAAATCTATGACAATTGCGAACTGGTTGATGATGTGATAGTTTCATATTACAAGTCACCCGAAAGCTATACAGGTGAAGATATGGTTGAAATATCCTGTCATGGTTCGGTATATATTCAACAAACAATATTGGATTTGATAGTCAGAAATGGTGCAAGACTGGCATTACCGGGCGAATTCACATTCAGAGCATACCGAAACGGCAAACTTGACCTTGCACAGTCGGAAGCTGTTTCAGAACTGATAACCTCTGAAAACAAAAAGTCGCATGATGTAGCGATATCTCAATTGAAGGGTAGATATTCGTCTCGCATTAAATCGCTGAGAGATAAGTTGGTAGAGTTATTATCTTTATTGGAGCTTGAATTGGATTTCAGTGATGAAGATGTCGAGTTTGCCAAGCGTGACGAATTCATGGCGCTTCTTGACACTATTGAAAGCGAACTGAAATCTCTGATTTGTTCTTTCGACCTGGGCAATGCCTTACGCAACGGAATACCTGTAACCATAATCGGCAAGCCTAATGTCGGCAAATCCACGCTGCTCAACTGTCTTTTAGATGAAGACAAGGCGATAGTCTCGGATATTCCCGGTACGACAAGAGATATAGTTGAAGACGTCATCAACATCAACGGTTATGTGTTCAGATTCATTGATACTGCGGGACTTCATAAAACAGATGATGTGGTTGAGAACATGGGCATTGAGCGTACCATGGAGAAAATAAAAAATGCGAAGATAATCCTGCACGTAGTTGATGCAACAAATGCAGACAGAGATTCGATAAAGCGTGAAATGGCAGAATTTCAGTCGTATTTGCATGAAGAAGCCTCATCTTCTTCTTCGAAAAAATGGGTTGTTGTTGTCAATAAGATTGACAAGGCTGGGAACATGGATAACATACAGTGTACGGATGACGTATGTAACCGAGATGTCAAGTTAATTGATGGTGACAGTGAGTCCGACTGGATTTTCATTTCAGCTAAGAAAGGCGAGAACATCAAAGCCATAAATGATATGTTGTGTGATTATGTTAAGTCGCAGGATATTGACAGTCGGACCATTGTGACGAATGTACGTCATGTTGAAGCGATGCGTGAGGCGTTGGCTGCAATCCAATCGGCATGCAAAGGCTTTGAGGACGGCATACCGACCGATTTGATTGCCATTGATGTCCATCAGGCGTCATACAGTCTCGGCAGCATAATCGGCGAAATCAGCAACAATGAGTTGCTGGATTCTATCTTCGGTCATTTCTGCATCGGAAAATAGGCCGTAGAGACGCGATTCATCGCGTCTCCATGATTCCCATTATTCATCGCGTCTCCATGATTCCCATTATTCATCGCGTCTCCATGATTCCTTCGGCATAACCACGAACAATGGGTAATGGGGTTTCCCTTTTTCAAGTTCGCTGACGTATCGTGCCTCAATGTCTTGAAACTTTATTTGTTTGCTTTTGATTTCACCAGCCGCGATGCCCTCTATTATAAAACGCTCAAAAGAAATTGGAAAAAACATACGCCCAACAACTTTGGAAGATTCTCATCCCTCACTAATATGCTCCTTTTTCAATCACTTTGTCGGTTTCGTCTTCGATGCCTTCAATGATCCTTCCAATCGTCACGCTCGCCTCCTTGAGCGTGCTGACAACACTATTCTTGTCGCAGCCCAGGATTTCGGCAACGCGGGTGCAGGAGTCCGGGTGTTCATCGAGAACGTTCAGGAATTCCGGGAGTCGCCGCATCAGGACAGCGAATTCGATATAGTAGGAAACCTTCTCCGGATCGGGCATCTCAACGGCTTCCCCCGCCGTCAGCGCGTTCAAATAATTCTCCAGCTCAACCACTTTGCGAGCTTCTGCAGCGCCTTCAGGGTTGAGAAACACATTGATCTTCGTATATTTTTCGATATAATTGTGCTTTTCAAGCCACAGATACACCTGCTCGGTAAACATCTCTTTGTGAAAGAGTTCGAAATGCTTGCGCCCCCATTTATAGGCCTCGTAACGGGTGAGGATCAAATCGGAACCGGCCCCTTTTCTGATTCCGTTGAAGAGTTTCTTCTCGACTTCGTTGTCAGGAGATCCTTTTTCAGGGAACAGATAACCGGGGAAAGCCTCACCGGGTACCGATGAGGCGATTTTGACCCTTCCTTCGAAAATCCAGTGGAAGAAAAAAGCGATAGTCAATTCATGGTATCGGATGTCCGCTCCAACGCGTTCCTGATTGCTCAATACAAAGAATGCGGGAATCAAGTCCCCTTCCATAGGGATTGCGCTGCTCTTGCCGTCAATCTTGCGTGTGCCGAACAGTTGCTTGCGGTATTTGAACCCAAGTTTTTTGGCCAGAAGGAAATAGGCGGGTACGCAAATAAACAGGGCAAGAAGAATAAAGGCACCTGCCCGATCAAGTCTTTCAAGCATAACAAAAGATGATTTGGATGGTTTAATAACACAGTTACTACTAAAGCAGGTTTAGCTGCATTGAGTACGCCGTTAGTGCATTTCTGTTTAATCGACAGGAATGCAATTCTATAGAGGTCGTATAAATACTCGTTTCTCATCTACAGCTAAAAACCGCTTATAGTTTTAATGATTTTTCATAATAGGGGTTCTAAAACCAAAAAATCTCCAAGAGATTGCTGCATCTAACTCGGTTCATGATAGTAAAACTACGTCACCACAACCTCAAGGAGAGATTGCAAAAGTACTACAAAATTACATAACAAGCAATAATAACACAGAAAATAATCGAAAAATAAAAGAAAATAGATATATGAATAGAAAACAAATTAGACTTAACGAAAGTCAATTAAATGAAATTGTTAAAGAAGCTGTTAGAAGAGTACTAAACGAAGGTAAAGTTGTTAATAATAAACCTGTGTATTATACTTATAAACGTTTTAATGATTTATCATAATAGAGGTTCTAAAACCTATATCGTGAAATTTTCTGATACAAAAAGGTGGGGCGCATGGCACAAAAACATTAGTTCCTCTATGTTGTCGATGACATAGTCGGCTCCAACCTCTTCAAGTTCCTTTTTTGTTCCGTTCCCGTAAGTCACGCCACAAGTCTTAGTTCCTGCATTAGCCCCCATCAGAATATCTACGTCCATATCTCCAACTACCAACGTCTGACAGG
>JAFYJP010000146.1 GCA_017538085.1 Bacteroidales bacterium
CAGCACATCCTTTCCTGGATTAGGATAGACCTTAAACAATGATTCTTCATTTTCATCAACACCTTCATTTCCCACGTTGACGCTGATTTCTTTTACAGGAGAGGTGCAGTCGGCATTGACTGACTGAACACCATAAACGTATGTCCCGGTTTCCGTGACATGGTCTGTTAAGGTGTTTTCATAAATGTTGGAGGCGATAATATCATTGTTCCTAAAAACATTGTAGCTTCGGGCATCGCGTGTGTATGATGCTTTGGAATCACCGCCAAGGTAAATCTCTATGCAGCCGCCACTGTCGGTGGTATCCCAGCCTGCAGTGCTTTCGCTACTCCAACCCATGTATAACAAATTGCTTTTCATATCTATAAAGTCATCCGACATGCCAAAAACACGTCCGGCACCTGTCTGGCAGCTGTTTATCACAATCCACAGCACCTCGTTGGGGTCAATAATCAATGGGGTCTCCAGCACAACTATATTCCAAGCCTCCATCTTAAACGAAGGTATCTGCTGGTTATAAATCATGTGGTCTGGACCGCCGAAACCGTTGTCGGTGTAAATCTGGAGCGAATAAATATTGTCGGAACCACCGGCAACAAAGGCCACTTGAGTTATGGCGAGACCGTCGTAAGGCTCAAGGTCTTCCGGCAGATAGCGGTGTGCGATAGCCCATTCGCAATAAAAACCATTAGTAGCTAAAAAGTTTGACATCTCGCCTGAAAATGATGAAATCAGATATTCTTCCAAAGGCTCGTCCCACGTTAGGGTGACCTCGAAGTCTTCGTTATATGCGGCTCTTATATTTGTTGGAGGGAAACAATCGGAAACATCTGTCATATAAGTGTTTCCCGGAATCGTCAAGCCGTTGAAATACACGGCATCGACACGGAAAGAGTAGGAGCCTTGTTCGAAATAACCACGCGAAAAATGCGTGTCTTCCACATTCTGAATATACTGCCCGTCAAGATAAATGTTATATGAAACAGCAGCGTTTTCATCATTGACAGGTCGTTCCCAATTAAGTTGTATCTCATTGACATTCATATCGATATCAACGTTTTCTACCCCGAGCATTGGTGTTGTGTAAGTCACAAAACTATCCGACATGAGTGAGGTCTCGTCAGAGAAAACCGCCTCTACAGTATAGTTATACTGAGTTTCATCTTCAAGGCTGTTGTCAATAAAATGGGTTTCCGTCACAAGAAAATCATTCACTTTCACGCCGTTGCGGTAAATATTAAATCCGATGACCTGTGGATTGTCGTAGAAAAACCATGTTCCGTCTATTTTGAACGCCAGTCCCGGGTCGTTATCGGGGTTTGAAGAAATCCAGCTCCAACCGCCGTTTTCGTAAAACAAGGCGTTACCGTGGACGAATTCGCCCAAAGCAGTACGCATCGGCAAAAAGCAGTTTTGATCGGCATTATAGGAGAAAACGAACCAATAAGGACCGCCCGTAGGCAAAATCACACCCAAATCAGCTCTTATTTCATATAAAGGCATGTAACGATCGGTGAAACAGGAATTGTACATCAGCCGATATGCATTGATAAACTCGTCGCTTTTCTTCACGTTGGCATCGGTGGAATAAATCAGTTGTCCGCCATTCATGGGTGAATTGTCGTAAATCTCAACAAACACTTCGGTTACAGGAGATTTTGAATAATCAAAATATGTCTGTGGAAACACATAAAACACCAAATCAGAAACGTAAGCGGCATCATATTCGTAGTCAAAATCGAATAGCGTAAAGTCCTCTGCCGCTTTGCGATTTGCCTGATGAAGCGCAGAAATGCCAACGGTTTGGTATGGGTACATGCTGACATCGGCACCGGCATAACCGACACCATGATGTGTAATCAACTCGCTATCGTTGAAAAGTGTGGTCTTTTCAAAGCCGTTTTGCTCCCAACTCAACTCAATGGCTGTCGGACTGGTGCGACAGGTGAGATTTGACGGCTCCTGTTGCGCCCACATCTGTGTGACCGAGGCTGTCAATATTAAAAATAACATCTTGATTTTCATAGCTTTATCCATTTTTTAATTGTAGAATTGTTCTCATTGCTGAATCTCAGGAAATATACTCCGGAAATCCAGCTTTCAGTGTCGATTTCAGTGATGACATCGATGTTTTTGTCAAGATACACCAGTTTTCCTGAAACATCATATATTGATAATTCCGTATTTTCCAACATAATGATTGTCAATTTGTTGCTGCCAGGGTTTGGAAATATTTCAACGCCGCTCGTTTCCAAGTCGTCTATGCCGTCAACATGCTGATTCTCAACAGCTCCGATGTCGATTGTCCCGCCAAAGACGCGCGGATTGCCATAAATATCTGTTGCGGGATAACCACTTTGATCCATTGAGCCGGCATTGATGCAAGGTGAATAGTCGCGCAACGACCAGTCGGCATCGGGGTAGTCGTAATCCGGACCAAGACCGAAAGCTGGATCGACGAACTCGGGCTCATCAAAAACATTGCCCGGATTATTATGGTAATAGCTCACGCAATTGTTGAAAAACGTGGGGTTCCCGTTGACGGGGTCGAAATCGAACTGTTTCTCACCGAAGCTCAGACTGTTGCCGTTGGCGTAGATGATGTTGTTGAAAATAATCTGTTCGCCTACCGTAAAGATACCACCACACTGGATGCCCATAAAACCACAACTTTTGTTGAGGACGATGGTGTTGTTGTACCACAACGACTTGTTTGGCGAGGTTCCTCCCATGAGTGGCGGCTCGCCTTCGTTGTTCACGATGATATTGTCGTGAAAACGTCCTGTTTTCACATCCCAGGAAAGATAAACCGCCTGACCATGGTTACCGTGGACGTAGTTGTTATAGACATTCGGTCCGGCAGCACTGCTGCCGATATGCATATAGAAAGCAGTGCCGTAAGTACCATTATTGGCAACAAATTCACAGTCATGTATGTTGAAGGTTCGGTTGCCGCTGAGAATCATGCCGCTACCCCAGCAGCCATAATTATGTGTAAAATAGCAATATTCGATGACACAAATTCCGGGATTCATCATATAAACACCACCGCCGCCATTTCCTGGCATTTGAGTCGCACCTGTATTATAGGCATGGTTGTTGGAAAGCGTGCAATGGCTCATGCGACAATACTTTTTGTTGTAAAGGTGTAAGCCCGCCCCGTTTCGTTCGTCTTCGGGTGTGCCATCCGTCACTTTTGCGTAACTTATTGTGCAATAATCCATCACCAGCGAGTCGTTCATATTGGGCTCGCTCACCACAAAGAATCCCTGCCATCCCGATTCGTAACTCTGGTCGTCAAAATTTGTCAAATCGTGGGCAGTGAAAACAATAGGCGCATCCTCGGTTCCTTCAGCAAAAACAGAGCAGTTGTGCACCGTGATGCGGTAATAGCCTTGAGCTTCGACGTAAGTGCCTGGAGCGACAACAAGTTTTGAAGGATTATCGTCTTTTTCAATCAGCACGTTGCCTACAATTTTCACGGTGTCGGCTTCCCATGTCACATTGCCGTAGTAAGTGCCCGACACCTCGATGACATTTTGCGCCTGCAAACCTGTCAGTATAAACAGGAAGGCAAAAATTGAGTAAAGCTTGACTTTTTTCATATTATTTTTTAATGGTTTGTATCAATATATTTTGCACGAATCAGGTCATTCAAATCGTCTGCCCCGGTCTTTTTCCTGATGTTGGTGCGGTATTTCAAAACGGTGCTGTCCTTGAATCCGGTCAGCAGCGATATCTCCTTTATTCTAAAAGAAAGCATTCCGAGAACCCAAATATCAACCTCGTCTGATGTCAAATCAGGATAATCATCTTTAAGTTTGTTGATGACATTGGGATATGTGGCGTTAAACTCCGACATGATTCGTTTTTTCGAGTCGTCTTTCTTGTCGGAATAGATTCTCCTTGCCCTGTTCAGCAAATTTTCATAATTGCGATGTCTGATGCGCTCGTTTTCAGTGCGAAGACGGTTGATGAAAAGCCATAAAAGAAGTATAACGATGATGAGGACAGACACAATCAGATATAACTGCAAACGCTTGGTATATTGTTTGTTTTCAACACGTTGCAATTCCATCTTATGGTCATATTCGTCTTTAACCTCTGCAATGGCTTTTTGCTCTGCGCCGTGGTCGTTGGGCACATTCAGCAGCATATCGGCAAACAAAACTGTTTTTTCAGTGTCTCCCAACGCTTTATAGGCTCTATACAGGTATTTCAGCTGAAATTCCGAGGTCTTGTCGCCGTAAAAATCAAATACTTTCGTGCCATAATATATGCATGAGTCGTATTTTTGCAGGAAACAATAGGCCCTAGCGAGATTTTCATACAAATCCAGGCGATAACTGTTAACCATTCTTTCGTCGGTATCTCCTAAAATCTCCAAGCCTTTATGGCTTTCGTCAACAGCATATCGCAGCAGTTGCAGCCGTTCGTCGCCGCCGAGTTCTGTCTGTGTCTCATAACGATACAACGAAAACTCCGCGGCTGAATAATAATAGTATCCGCAATCAGCTATGCTGCCAATAATCTCAGCTGATTTCAGTCCTTTTTTTAGATAAAACATGCTGCTGTCAAACTCGTTCAGTCCGGTGTAGGCGTTAGCGAGCATATAGCATGAGGCGATGTGCAGATTGTAGCGTTTTTGCTTTTCGTAATATTGTTCCGAAAGAAGCAGATGTTTGATGCCTTCGCGCTGGTACCCGCTGCCGGAATACGACATGCCGAGCCGTTGGTGGATAGCGTATTTCATGCGGTCAATTTCATTCTGCTCGTCGGTTGGAATCAGCGAATATTGGACCTGACGCGGATCGACATGATTGCATTGCTCGATGGTCTGAAGGGCTTTCTGCCGATAATCCATCGTATATTGAGCACCATAGCCAAGCAAACCACCTGAGCTTGATCTTTGCCAATAAGTC
>JAFYJP010000147.1 GCA_017538085.1 Bacteroidales bacterium
AGTCTCTTTGAATAACAGTTGTAGTAGTTGTACTCATCCGGATTATCATGTATTCGTACGTGAATCCAGCAGTCTTTGTCATTTCTCATACAGTATTCAACCCATACCGAATCGGGGATGAGAGGCTCTGTTATCGTGGTCGTAGCAGTATAAACCTTGTCCTTATGCACCACCTTCATATAGTAGGCTTTGCCGACTTCACCAATGATTTTCGAACCTTGATATTTCACAGGAGGCCAGACATATATGCCTTCAAATATTTCAGGAGCAATCATGAATTCCAACGTGTCAATGGTCGTTCCGTCCGTTACGGTAACTTCGGCATCCATGACGAAAAGGTTCAGCAGGGTTGCAATCCCTTCCTCGCTGGTGAAATCAAGGTTTATGTCTTTGAAGAATTCTTGGTTGTTGGTGATGTTAATCCAAGGATATTCATCATTTTCGATATACCCTTCGATTACGATTCTCGGAACGAATTCCCCTGTGTCTATTTCCACTTCCTGCGCACATGAGATTATGAGAATTATCAGCAAAAAACAGGACAATATTTTAATTGGATATTTCATTATCTGAATTTTAAGGTGAATGCAACCGATGGTAATATTGGGAATAGTGATACTTGATATGCGTGAACTTCTATCTTGTTGTTCTCTTCATTCTTGGATAGCGTGTAGGAAACCAAAAAAGCATTATGTCTGTTATAAACATTATAAATAGAGAAGTTCAGAATGCCGGAAAACATCTTCCTTTGGAAGACATTCCAGTTTGCCGACAAGTCAAGTCGGTGATAATCAGGCATTCTCCAGCCATTGTGTTCTCCATACTCAATGTATAGGTTACCGTTTATTATGTAGTATGAATTTGGAATCGTGGCAGCATTTCCGCTGGCGAAAACCCAGACTACTGAAAAATCCCATTTTTTGTTCAATTCGTAGTTGAGCATAATGGAAACATCGTGACGGCGGTCATAACGGGCATAAAAAGTCTTCCCATCCATGATTTCGTCGAAGTTACGGGTTGTCCAACTGAGAGTGTATGCCACCCATCCCGTGAATTTTCCCGCAGTCTTGTTGGCAAATAGTTCAATACCATAGCTTTGTCCGTCACCACTGATAAAGTCATAGTCGAGATTTGTCTGAAACATCGATAGCGGGTTGATATCCGGATTCACTTCCAACAGATAGAGCATTTTCTTGTAATAGACTTCCACGGAAGTTTCAATGGTATTGTCTAAGAAATTTTGGAAATAACCGACTGTAAACTGATGTGAACGCTGAGGATGCAGCAGGTCGGTTGATGGCAGCCAAATATCGGTGGGGGTAGATATATCCATTAGTGCTGCAAGGTTAAGGCATTGGTTGTTAAGCGTATATGATGCCTTGACGGATTGTGTCTCTGATAGCTGAAAACGTGTGTTTATTCGTGGTTCCAACAAGTTGTAACTTTTAATGACATCGCCTTTGCCGTACATTATAGAATCCACATTGTTCAGGTTATAGACATTGTCAATTATGTAGCGTTTAAACGGTCCCACAAATGAGAAATGGTTGTATCTCAGCCCATAAAGCACTTCCAGCCAAGGTGTTATTTGAATATCGTGCTGGATATATGAGGAAACATCATTTGCATAAAATTTCTGCTGTTCGTTGGCGTTCAGCTGGGTGGAACCTGTTTGGATGCTGAGGGCGGTAGGGGTGAAAATGTGATAGGTGTAAGATGCACCAGCTTTAAACTTGTTGAGGGAATCCGGTGTGAAAGTCAGGTCGGCTTTACCTACATAATCTCTTACTCCAGAGCTGTACTGTATTTTGTACAACTGCTCCTGTCCCTGTACATTAATCTGATAATCAGTGATATTGGCAGAAACATCAAAATATAGTTTTTTGCTGAAGATATGATTCCATCTTATTATACCCACCGTGTTCATCCAGTTTAAGTCCATGAAAGGGGAATCATATACATTGGCGTTGTACCTGAAGAAATCCTTACCGTGGTAGCCGGTGACGAAAATATTGTCCTTTTTTGAAAGCTGGAATGATAATTTGCCGTTTAAGTCGTAAAAATAAGTACCCAGTCCTCTTGCTGGAGAATTGGGCTTGAGGAAAGGTTTCATCACAACATCGGCGTATGTCCTGCGGGCAGCGAATGAAAAAGATGACTTGTCGCGTTGTATGGGGCCTTCTACCTGTATCCTTGACGAGAGCAAGCCTATGCCGACTATACCCTTAAACTGTTCCTTATCGCCGTCCAATGTGGTAATATTAAGAACAGAGGACATCCTTCCGCCGTATTCAGGTGCCATTCCGCCTTTTATCACTTCGGCTGAATTGACTATATCGGAATTGAAGATGGAAAAGAACCCGGCAGCATGAGAAGGGTTATATACGGTGGCTCCATCGATGAGTATCAGATTCTGGTCGGAACCGCCTCCACGTACATGGAAAGTGTTGCTCCCTTCGCCTCCTGCCTGGATGCCGGGCAGCAGCTGTATCGTCTTCAGAATGTCCTTTTCCCCGAATAAAACAGGAATTTTCTCCATCCTTTTCATGGAAATTTCTATTGAGCTTACCTCAGGACTTCTTACGTTCTGGTCTTCACGCGTGACTTTTATTTCCACTCCTTCCATCAAATTGTTCAACGGATTGAGTCTTATGTCTGCCTTTAAATTTTTGTTGAGCTTAATTTGTTGAACTACAGTGTCATAGCCAATAAAAGTGCATACAAGAGTATATGTGCCCTGCTCTGATGATATGGAGTATCTGCCGTTTATGTCCGATGCGGCACCTTTCTTGAAATCTTCTTGAAAATATATATTGGCTCCTGTGAGTTTTTCTCCTGAATCCTTATCACGTACTGTACCGGAAACAGTATATGTCTGACAAAAACTGTATGTTGCCGGCAAACAAAAAAATATGAGCGCAATAATGTTTCTGAAGGACATGGATTGTATAATGTTATTTTAAAATTACAGTTTCTTCGATTGTAAATTTTGCTTTGACATCTGTAGAGTTGGTAATTATCACCTTCTCAGGTTGACGTCGTTTTGCAAGATTGCCTGACGTCCATTTCCCGTTACCATCAGAGTCATTTATTATGCGCATGTAGTATTTTCCGGGAGTCAGCAGACTGAAACTTAGTGATATGGTGTCGTTTTCAACCAAGACTTGCCTTTCAGGAGCCTTCAGTTCATTGCTGTTGTCCAGGAGCTGTACAACATAATTGTTGTCTGAACATAGCGAATCTCTGACAAGTTTCAGTATGATTTCTCCGAAATCATCATCGTCAGTTATGCTGAATTTCCATGTGAAACGCCTGTTGTAATGGTCGTTTACATCCACCATTGCCGAATCTTTGACTTCCAGAGTATAGTTAGCCTTCTTAATCAGATTGCAGATGACGTGAGCATTGTTGGCAGTATCATTGTATTTCAGTTTGTAATATGTTGTGTCAATAATGGAGTCGTGGGTGATTATGGTCATCACGCTGTCGGTCAGCATTTCTTTGATTATGTTGCTGAAATTGAGAGTCAGGGTGTCTTGGTAATATATTTTGTTTGCACCACCGCTGACAATAAGACGATTTTTGTTGAATTTCTTGCTTACAACAAAACTTGTGTCCACGGTCAATGAATCTTCAATCTGGAAGATAAACAAATTTATCGGTATGGAATCGTGTGGGGAGACAAGGCTGTCACCGAAAGCGATTTTCTCGGTTAACAGATTATAAGTCAGGGAGTTGTCGTTTTCAACGATTGCATAGACATTATAAATTGTATCGCTGAGACAGTCAAATTTAAACAGCCCATCCTTGTCAGTTTTAGTCATATAGTATGGTTTATGGCTGGTGAATGCTGTATCGGACAAGTCCTTATATAGAAAAATGTAAGCGTTTTCAACGGGTTTGAGGGTGTAGGCATCTTTTAGAGTTCCGCTGAGAGTGAGAGAATCTATGGATTCTCCTGTTGAAAAGATGTATGAGAAGTTCGGATAAGGATTGCCTTCGTTATAATCCACGATTGCATCACCGAGGAAGATTTTATATGTGGTGTTGGGAATAGGATCATCTTTAAGATTGATAATAAGTTTTTTGCCTTTGACAGTAAAGGTCGGCTCGTTTTGAAATGGAGGAGAAATGAGCAGTTTGCTTTTATAGTTGTTCAGTTGAAAGAACTCATCGAAAGTAATCTCTATTGTTTTTCCATTGAAGTTGGTGGAGTAAATTTCCGGTGAATATTTGAGCACTTTCGGAGGGGTTTCGTCCTTTGGTCCTCCTGTTGGGGCAACTTCATTTGCGCAGGATGACAGCAGGACTGAAATGGCTGCCAATAAAGTTAGTGTTGTGGTGAATATGTTGATTTTCAATTTCATGGACAATTTGCATTATGCTTCACTTACTTCTATAAGCTGTTCGCGGTAGGCGCTGAATATTTTTGATTTTGAAACCATGCCGAGATATTTTCCGTTTTTGTCAACAACTGCAAGGTTCCAGGCGTTGCTTCTGGTGAATTTTTCCATTACGGTTTCCATGCTGTCGGTATTGACAATTCTTTCTGAATCTGCATGCATCAAGTCTTTTACGAACACGGTATCGTATTTTGTGTTGTCAAACATTATTGAACGGATGTCATCGAGAGTTACCAGTCCCTGATATTTCCCGTTTCTGTCAACTACAGGATACAGGTTGCGGTGTGATGTTGATACCACTTCAACCAAATATCGCAGAGAATCAGCAGGATACACTTTGTCAAGGTCGGTTTCGAGTAACTGTTTCACATCGAGAAGTGTCAGGACTGCCTTGTCCTTGTCATGTGTAAGGAGGTCGCCTACCATGGCGAGACGTTTGGTGTAGATTGAATGTTTTTCTTTGGAATTGGTGATGAGGTAGGATAGTGAGACTGTGATAATCAGAGGGATAATCAGTGCATATCCGCCAGTTATTTCCGCAATTAGGAATATTCCAGTCATCGGTGCGTGCATG
>JAFYJP010000148.1 GCA_017538085.1 Bacteroidales bacterium
CCTTGACAAATTGTCGCTTGCAAAAGTAGTATTTTTTTATAATTCGTTGCACTTTTTCTTAGAAATTTTTTCAAAAAATTTGAAATACTAAAGTCTGATATTATTAATGTGTTGTAAATCAGTAAAATATATTCTGGGAAAATATGCGTTTTTCCTTTCAAAACGATAAAAGACAGGCAAAAAACTAAAATTTGAATATTAATAGTTATCTTTGCAATTTAAATTGTTTATATGACCATACAGATTAAAGAAGTGAATTCGGCAGGTGAATTGAAGAAATTCGTTCATTTTCCGAATGCATTGTATGCCGATAATCAGTATTATGTCCCTCAACTTGAAAGTACTGACCGAGATACGCTGAATCCTAAAAAGAATCGCGCCTTCGAAGTTTGTGAAGCAAAATATTGGCTCGCGTATGATGAGAAAAATAATATGGTGGGACGAATTGCCGGCATCATAAATCATAGGTATAACGATTTTGTAAAAAGTAAAATCTGCAGATTTGGTTTTATTGATTTCATTGATTCACAGGATGTTGTAAATGCGCTGATTCAGACTGTTGAGAATTATGCTAAGGAAAAAGGCATGGAGGAGATAGAAGGTCCTTACGGATTTCTCGAGTTTGATGTCGCAGGTGTGCTTGTTGCAGGTTTCGACAAAATAGCGACCCCGTATGGGAAATACAATTACCCTTATTATGAGCCTTTACTGATTGCTGCAGGTTTGGTGCCGACAACCAACTATGTCGAGCGTTTCATAAAAGTCCCTGATAAAGTTGATGAACGGTTTTTGCGAGCAAATGACTTGGTTGCAGAAAGATATAATCTGCATCAAGGGGAATTGAAAAAACATAGTGATATCCTGAAATATGCCGATGGGATTTTTGAGTGCATGAACCGCGCATATTCCGTTCTGCATGGGTATTCCATACTTTCACCCGGACAATGTGAAGATTTGAAAAACCAGTTTTTCAAGTTTATCGATGTTCAGTATTGTTCCGTGATTCTCGATGCTAATGAGAAGGTCGTAGGTTTTGGAATCTGTGTTCCGGATATTGCCAAGGCTTTGCAGAAAAATCGCGGACGTCTTTTCCCGTTCGGTTTTATCCCTATTCTCAAGGCATTGAAACATAACGATACTATGGATTCGCTTCTTGTTGCCACCAGCGAGGAATACAGGAACAAAGGAGTGCCTGCTATGATAGTGGCAAGAATACTTCCAAATATGATAAAAAACGGTTACAAATATGTCGAAAGTACTCGTGAATTAGAAGATAACGTACAAATACAGAACTTTTGGAAAGCTTATGAATCTGTAGTACACAAACGTGCAAGGACATACTTAAAAAAACTTGATTATGGCTCCTCAAAAATCTGAACACTCCAATAGAATACAGACTTCTATCCTGAACGGATTAGAACGCAAAGCCCTTATATGGATGGCTGAAAGAATGCCACGATGGGTCAAGTCAGACTATCTTACCATTTTGGGAACCATTGGTGCGGTTATAGTGGCTATCGGATATATACTTACTCATATCAATATCAATTTTTTATGGCTAAGTTCTTTTGGGCTGGTTGTCAATTGGTTCGGCGATTCCCTTGACGGTACACTCGCACGTGTCCGCCATACTCAACGTCCTTTATATGGCTTCTATTTCGACCATACTATGGACATCATCAATGAATGCCTCATGTTTATGGGGGCAGGATTGTCGGTGCTTATGCGTTTTGATATCACCCTGCTGGCACTGGTCGTCTATCTTATGCTGACTATCAATGTCACAGTCGATGCCCATCTTAAAAATGAATTCAGACTTACATACGCAGGTCTGGGCCCAACAGAGTTCAGGTTAATCGTAATTTTGGTGAATGCGGCTTTCGCCCTAATCCGTCCTCTGCGCGAATATTCCTCCCCTGTGACCATTTTCGGCAAATCTATGATTTTCACTTTAATGGATTATGTGGTTTCGGCTATCGTGATAATTTTGTCTGTCTTTTATGTCTTTACAATTGTAAAAGATGCTATGGAATACAGCAAAATGGACCCTATGCCAAAGGATAAAGATAGTGAAAAAGATAAAAAGAAATGATTTATGCCTGTAATAACTGCCCGACAACTTGCCGAATATGTCCCGAAAATTAGTGAAAAGACCGCTGAAGCTCTCATGAGATTCACGGCACTCGACAAGGTGAACGATATTTATGACAGGGGCGGTGAATTGCTGGGGCCTGATTTTGCCCAATTCCTGCTTAATGATATCAATATGGATTATAGAATAGGTAATGCGGAAAGACTTAAAAACCTACCCGATAACTTCATTACCATCAGCAATCATCCGTATGGAAGCCTTGACGGTATTATCCTTGTTGATTTGTTCGGCCATTTCCGCAGTGACTATAAAATCATCGTCAATAAGCTTATTTCGTTGATTGCCAAACTTAGCCCGAGTTTCATTAATGTCATCCCCAATACCAATTCCACGAAAGGTGTGCAGAAAGACAGCATCTCCGGACTATACCAGACTCTGTCCCATCTTAAGGATGGACATCCTCTCGGACTGTTTCCCGCAGGTGCAGTTTCCAACCTCAACGTATGGAAACATGAAATTAAGGACCGACCATGGCAGAATACTATTATCAGAGTGATTCAGAAATCACATTGCCCCGTCATTCCTGTCCGTTTTTTCGACAATAACTCAATGTTTTACTATTGGTTAGGATTTATCAGTTGGAAAATCAGGGTGTTACGCCTGCCTCGTGAGTTCTTCAACAAAAGGAACAAACAGGAACGTATTGGCATCGGTGAAATCATTTCCGTGGAAGAACAGTCCGAATACAAAAACAGCAAAGACTTCGGTGAATTTCTGCGTCACAGACTTTATGATATGGAAATGCCCGATAATTTCACTTTGCGCCATAATCTCTTCAAATGAAGCATATCATATACCAATTGTTGCCACGACTCTTCGGCAATACTAATGACAGTAACCATTTCAATGGTTCAATCATTGAAAACGGCTGCGGCAAATTCAACGATATTACCAATAAAGCCCTTAAATCTATCCGCGAATTAGGTGCAACGGATATCTGGCTTACCGGCATAATCCGTCATGCCACTACAACAGGGTATGAAGGCTTTCCTGCCAATAATCCTCTGATTGTCAAGGGTAAAGCTGGCTCACCATACGCCATAACCGACTACTTTCAGGTTGACCCTGATCTTGCAGTAAATGCAGATAAAGGCATGATGGAATTCAAACGCCTTGTAAAGAGAATCCATGGATTGGGAATGAATGTCATTATCGATTTTGTTCCTAACCACGTCTCACGACAGTATAATATGGAATCTTTTAAAGGCTGTACGGATAGAACGAACTATTTCTTTGAAAAAGATAATATGTTCTATTATATTCAAAATGAGCACCTTACACTTCCGTACGAGGTCTATGAACAATTTAATGACAAGACTTTGTCATATATGGAATTTCCTGCAAAAGTGACTGGTAATGATTTAATTAGCGCCACGCCTCCAATCGACAGTTGGTATGATACCATAAAATTGAATTACGGAGTCGATATCTCTGACAATTCAAAGCATTTTGTCCCTATTCCCCGGACATGGTCCAATATGCATAAGGTGCTGAAATTCTGGCTTGATAAAGGAGTTGACGGGTTCAGATGCGATATGGCTGAAATGGTGCCGGTGGAATTCTGGAAATGGGTCATAGCCGAAATAAAAACCGAATACCCCAATGCCGTTTTTATCGCTGAGATATATAAACCTGATTTGTATCATGATTTTTTACAGGCAGGATTTGATTACCTCTATGACAAAGTTGACATGTACGACAGCCTTAAGGCGATAATCCGTCATGAGGCGGGTGTTGATGCAATTACCCGAAGTTGGCAGCGGACCGACTGCTGCAATGACAGTATGCTGCGGTTCCTTGAAAATCATGACGAGGTACGCATAGCCTCAGATAAATTTGCAGGAAATCCTTTTAGCGCAATCCCTGCCTTTGCGGTTTCTGCCCTAATGCATAAAGGTCCCGTTATGGTTTATTTCGGTCAGGAATTGGGTGAAAATGCCAACGGAAGCTGCGGCTTCAGCAAAGATGACGGTAAAACCACCATCTTTGACTACTGGTGCATCGATAAAATCAAAAGATGGAACAACGAGGGAACATTTAATGATAAAAAACTTACTGATTCCGAAAAGTTACTGCGTGCCAAATATTCGGAAATACTTCATTTTGTATCCGATAACGATGAAATTTCCGAAGGCTCTTTCTATGACCTTATGTGGATTAACCGGCATCTGCACGATATGCAGTGTTATGCCTTCCTCAGAAATATCAATGGCAAATTCATACTTTTCGCCGTAAATTTCAATCATTATCCCGTTGACATAACCATCAATCTTACCAGTCATGTATGGGATTTCCTCGGAATCGGAAAAACCAGTGATTCGACAGTGACCTGCCACATCGACGGTTACGGGTGGATATCTGTATCTTCCAATGAAATAATTAATCAATAATCTGTTACGGATAAATTATTTATTTTATCTATCTTTGCAGGTTAAATTTAAAATAATCATGCTGCAGCTTAATGAAATTTTGAAAAACAGAGATGCCGTAGTGAAGGCACTCGCAAAAAAGCATTTTAAAGCCGACGAAATCGTTGACAAAATCATATTACTTGATAAAGACAGAAGAGAGGCGAAGGCCAAACTCGACAGTACTCTTTCCGAGTCAAACCGTCTTGCCGCCGAAATAGGCAAACTGTATAAAACAGGCAAGCGTGAGGAAGCTGAAGCTCTGAAGCTTAAAAGTACCGAGCTTAAGGAACTCAGTAAAGAGCTCAGTGAGAGATTCGACTCATTGCAGGACCAAATCAACAAGCTCATAATTGAGATGCCCAACACACCGTGCGACCTCGTTCCTGAAGGGAAGAATGCTGATGACAATGTCGTTGTAAGAATGGAAGGTGAAATCCCAAATCTTCCGGAAGATGCTCTTCCCCACTGGGAACTTGCCAAGAAATACAACATCATTGACTTTGAACTCGGCAACAAAGTTACAGGGGCAGGTTTCCCGTTCTATCGCGGCCTCGGCGCTCGTCTTCAAAGGTCTCTTGTGACATTTTTCCTCAATACTGCCGTTGAAAAAGGTTTTACGGAATATGAAACTCCGCTGGTCGTCAATGAGGCTTCCGGTTTCGGTACCGGCCAGTTGCCCGACAAGGAAGGTCAGATGTATCACTGTGAAATTGATAATCTCTATCTTATTCCTACAGCTGAAGTCCCTCTGACCAACATCTTCAGGGATGTCATCGTCAAAGAAGAGGATTTGCCGATAAAGAGAGTTGCTTATTCCGCATGTTTCCGCCGTGAAGCAGGTTCATACGGTAAGGATGTCCGCGGTCTCAATCGTCTGCACCAGTTCGACAAGGTGGAAATCGTTGAAATCAGCCGCCAGGAAGATTCCTACAAGATTCTCGATGAAATGGTTGAACATGTTGCAAGTCTTATCCGCGCCTTGGGTTTGCCGTTCAGAATCGTCAGACTTTGTGGAGGTGATATAAGTTTCACTTCTGCACTGACTTACGACTTTGAAGTCTTCTCCGCAGCTCAGAAGAGATGGCTTGAGGTAAGTTCCGTTTCCAATTTCGAATCTTTCCAGGCAAACAGACTTCATTTGCGTTACAGAACCGCCGACAACAAGATGGTTATTGCTCATACGCTTAATGGCAGTGCTCTTGCCCTGCCACGTATTGTCGCCGCCCTTCTCGAAGACTATCAGACACCAGATGGAATCCGCATTCCTGACGTTCTCGTGCCTTACATGGGCTGCAATATGATAAAATAACAATGTCTTTCAAACTGAAGAATTTTCTATATGGATGGTTGGTGGCTTCTCTGACCATCCTTTTTCCTCTTCATTCTTTCTGTCAGGACGACAAGAAGAATGATAACAACAAGATTATTGCGCCTTCTGAAATCTACAATCCGCTCGGCACCCCGGTGGAACCTGACAAGACTGATGACGAACTGGCAATGCAGTATTATGCCTCAGGAGATTACGTCAAGGCTGCTGAAATGTACAAAAAATTGTACGCCAAAACCCCAAACAATACTAACTACAGGTATTATTTCTATTCCCTCATCGGTTCCGGTGAGTATGATGACGCCCTCCAGCTTGCCAAAAAAGCCGGGAAATCAGCTAAAAAAAACAACCGTCTGAAATATCAGGTAGATGAGGGCTACGTCTATATTATCAACGGCAGTCCTAACAAGGGCTACAAAATCTACGATGATGCATTGAAAAACCTCTCTGCTGATGAAAATGAAATATATTCACTTGCCAATTCCTTCACTGGCATAAGCGAATACAAATATGCCATCAAGGTTTATCAGAAGGGTAGGGAGCTCTTACAAAACCCTTCCTTGTTTTGTTACAACATAGCCCATTGCTCTTATCTTGAAAAAGATTACCCGAACATGGCAAAAGAGATGGTCGATTATATTGTCTATGACCCTAAAAACCTTAACAGGACTTATTCCACGTTTCAGAGTTATATGTCAAATGACCCTGACGGCACCATTTCCGATGCCATCCGTTCAGAACTGCTTGCACGTACCCAAAAGCATCCTAACATCACTTTGTACAGTGAAATGATGCTTTGGTATTCTGTTCAGGTGAAGGATTTTGAACTTGCTTTCCGTCAGGTCAAGGCACTCGACAAACTCGAAAAGGGCGGTGGTGAGGATGTCCTCGAATTTGCCAACACTTGTTTTTTGAATGACAATTTCAAAATTGCCGAACAGGCTTATAATTACGTTATTGACCAATATAAAAATGACAATTCGGCCATAGTTCAGGAAGCCAAGATAGGTCTTTTGGACATGGCGTTCGAACAACTTAAAACGAGTGAGAATATTACCCAGGAACAGCTTAACCGGCTCGACAAGGATTTTTCCGACATTATCGCCGAGACTTCGATGTCGGTTGAAATGTTGCCTACCATTATCAATGCAGCCAACTTGAAGGCGTTTTATCTCCATGATTATGACGCCGCCGCTGAAATACTTGAATCTCTTCTCACAACCACGAAAAAATCCATGGAAATTGCGAAGATAAAATTGGCTCTTGGTGACATCAAAATTGCCTCTGGTGACCCGTGGGAAGCCATTCTTTTATATTCGCAGGTCGAAAAATCACTGAAAGATGACCCTTTGGGACATGAGGCAAAATATCGCAACGCATTGGTTTCGTATTATTTGGGAGAATTTGGATGGGCTGAAACCAAACTTGACGTCCTTAAGGCTTCAACGGAAAAACTTATCGCCAATGATGCCATGAAACTTAGCCTGTTCATAAAGGACAACAAAACGGAGGATTCAGTGTCCCTTGCGTTGAAATACTTCTCACAAGCCGATTTTGCAGTATTCAACAAGGAATATGACAAGGCTCTCTGCTATCTCGATTCTGCGTCAAATGTCAATGCGTGGAGCCCTGTCGAAGATGATGCTCTCTATAAAAAGGCAGAAATTTATATCGAAAAACACAAATATGCTGAGGCTGACAGTCTTCTTGGCATCATAGAAGAGAAATATCCGGATGAAATCATAGCTGACGAGGCTCTTTACACACGCGCCTTCATCAATGAGCGCTATCTCGACAATAAGGAAAAGGCACAGTCGCTTTATGAAAAAATTGTATTGAACTATTCCGACAGTGTTTTTGCGGTCTCCGCACGCGAAAAGTTCAGAGAATTACGGGGTGACAAAAACATCAATGTCATCGCACCGGAGGATGATATAATTTATGTCCCTATGTTTCATCAGCAGACAAACTGAGATGAATGTTTCACCTAAAAAACGGCTTGGACAACATTTTCTGACAGACCAGGGTATTGCCCGGAAAATCAGCAACTTGGTTCTGCCCGAGTGTCCCAATATCATCGAAATCGGACCGGGGAAGGGAATCCTGACAAAACAGCTGTTCGACCGCGGTCTCAACCTCAAAGCCGTTGATGTTGACGAAGAATCAATAGAGTATCTCAACGTAATGTACCCCGACCATTCCCATGAATTCATCCTCGGTGACTTTCTCGAAATGGATATATCCGAATTGTTTGACAAAGATGCTCACTTTCAGATAATTGGGAATTATCCTTATAATATTTCATCTCAAATACTGTTCAAAGCTCTGGAATACAAGGATTATGTTGACTGTATTTCCGGAATGTTTCAGAAAGAAGTGGCGCAGCGTATTGTTTCGCCTCCCGGAAGCAAGGTTTATGGCATTCTTAGTGTCCTGCTGCAGACATGGTATAAATGCGAATATTGTTTCACCGTCAACGAAGGCAGTTTTTTCCCACCGCCAAAGGTGAAATCCGGCGTCATCAGACTTGTCCGAAATGATGTCAGGGATATCGGTGTTGATGAGGCCTTATATACGGGAATCATAAAAACCGCTTTCAACCAAAGACGCAAGACATTGCGCAATTCCCTGAAGGGTTATAGTCTTCCTGACATGGAAATCCTTGCCCGTCGTCCTGAAACGTTGTCACCGGAAGAATTTGCTGATATCGCATCATCTGTCAGATGAGTTTTTTTTCCGTCATAAGATTTGACATAAATAGCAATAATAACTATCTTTGCAAAATATTAGCAGAAATCTTTTACGACAACAAATAAATGAATAAACATCTGAAAATCCGCGATTTAACACTTCGTGACGGTCAGCAATCATTGTTTGCTACCCGTATGAACCAATCTCAAGTTGACAGAACACTTGAACTTTTCAAGGAGGCAAAGTTCTACGCAATGGAAGTGTGGGGGGGTGCAGTCCCTGATTCTGTCATGCGTTATCTTCATGAAAACCCATGGCACAGACTCGAAAAAATCAATGAGGTCATCGGCGACAGTTCCAAACTTACTGCATTGTCGCGTGGAAGAAACCTCTTTGGATACAATCCTTATCCTGACAAAATCATTGAGGGCTTTAACCGGAATGCAATAGAAAGCGGCATTGACATAATGCGTATCTTCGACTGCCTTAACGATACCAACAACATGATTTCAACCATAAAGTATGTCAAGGAGAATGGCGGTATTGCTGATTGTTCGATATGCTATACGGTTGATCCAAAATTCACCCGCAAACAACGTTTGCAGGCATATTTTTCACGCAAGAAACTTCCTGGAAAAATATTTACGATAGACTATTTTGTTGAAAAGGCAAAGAAATTGCAAAAACTCGGTGCCGACATGATTACCATAAAGGATATGGCAGGGTTGGTTTCACCGCATGTTGCAGCCGAACTTGTAAAAGCACTCAAGGAAAACTGCAAATTGCCTGTTGACTTTCACACCCACTGCACACCTGGATATGGTGTTTCTTCAGCATTGATGGCTATACTCAACGGTGCTGATATCATTGATACTGCAGTGACTCCTTTCGGTGGCGGCACTGCTGCACCTCCATACGAATTCATGTATGTGTTTGCCAAGAAACTTGGTATCGAAATAGATGGCAATCCTAAGGTTGTTTCAAAACTCAGCGATGTGCTTTATGAGATAAGAAAGGAACTTTCAGAATTTGACAACTATAGGGACAAACTTCCTAAAAAGCTGGATATTACCGATTTGTCGAAACTTCCAAAGGAAGTTGACGAATATTTCGACAAGGCGATTGAGGCTGCAAAGAAGAATAATGAGGCTGAATTGCTCGACTATGTTCATAAGATAGAGAATTATTACGATTATCCTGCTCCTAACGAGATGGTAAAGAATGCTGAAATCCCTGGTGGTATGTATTCCAACATGAGAGCCCAACTGAAAACCCTCGGTCTGGACAACCTGCTTGACAAGGTTCTGCTGACAGTTCCGACTGTCCGCATCGCCGCAGGATGTCCTCCATTGGTAACACCTACAAGCCAGATTGTTGGTGGAGAGGCCGTAAACTGTGTTGTTGACAAATCGAAGGGTCTGTCGTTCTATACCAACAATTCGGTCCAGTATATCAACCTTGTAAAGGGCAAATACGGTGAAACTCCTATTCCTGTGGATCCTGAATTCAGAAAAATGATATGTGGTGACGAGAAGGAGCAGCCTTTTACGGAAGAGGACTATAAGGAACCTGCAAATCCGCCGCTGCATGAATACGGAGGTGAAAGAGCTGCCCAAAGCGAACGCGACATGCTCCTTCTCCAATTGTTCCCTTCAGTGGCAGAACCTTTCCTCAAAAGTTGGCTCGAAATTAAATATGAAAGGATAAGATCCGAAGAAGCAGAAAGATACCGTAAGGCACGTGAAGAATATGAAGCCATGACTCCTGAACAGAAAACTGCAAGACTTATGCAGGGACTGTACGGTTTCCCATGGTCAAGCGATTTAACGGATGACGAACAATCGGCAATTAATGAATAATCACTCAAATTATTAAATCTATCATGGAATTAAACGAACAACAGATAATCAGAAGACAAACATTAGATAAATTAAGGGAATTAGGTATTAATCCTTATCCTGCAGAGTTATTCGAAGTAAACTGCAACTCGGCTGAAATAAAGTCGAAATATCCGCAGGACAACACTCTGTTCCAAAATGTGTCCATCGCAGGAAGAATAATGAGCCGCCGTATTATGGGCGCTGCCTCATTCGTGGAGCTCCAGGATTCCAAAGGCAGAATCCAGCTTTACATCACCCGTGACGAAATCTGCCCAGGTGAAGATAAGACCATGTATAACACTGTCTTCAAAAAACTTACCGACATCGGTGATATCATCGGTGTCAAAGGCTTTGTCTTCATTACCAAAGTTGGCGAAATATCAATTCATGTGAAGGAGTTCAAAATCCTTTCCAAATCACTGACTCCGTTGCCTATTGTAAAGATGAAGGACGGTGATGTCTTTGATGCTTTCTCTGACCCTGAACTTCGCTATCGCCAGCGTTATATTGACTTGATAGTCAATCCTGAAGTTCGTGACACATTCATTAAAAGAACCGCTTTGATCAACTCGATGCGCAACTTTCTGAACGAGAAAGGATATCTTGAAGTTGAAACCCCTATACTCCAACCTCTCTATGGCGGTGCCGCTGCCCGTCCTTTCAAAACTCACCACAATACTCTCGACATGACTCTTTATTTGCGTATAGCCAATGAATTGTACCTCAAGAGACTGATTGTCGGAGGCTATGACGGTGTTTATGAATTTTCAAAGGATTTCAGAAATGAGGGTATGGACCGTTTCCATAATCCGGAATTCACACAGATGGAACTCTATGTGGCATATAAGGATTACTATTGGATGATGGACCTTGTGGAACAGATGGTTGAACGTATAGCATTGGACCTTCACGGCACAACTGACATAGAGGTCGATGGAAAGATTATCAGTTTCAAGCGTCCTTGGAAGAGATACACCATGTATGAGGCAATACAGCATTTCACAGGTGTGGATATTTCACAGATGGATGAAAAACAGTTAGTTGAAGTTGCTAAAAGATTCGGAGTGAAAGTTGATCCTACAATGGGCAAAGGAAAGCTCATAGATGAAATCTTCGGGGAGACATGCGAAGGCAAACTCATACAGCCGACATTCATTACTGACTATCCTATCGAAATGTCACCTCTGGCTAAGAAACACCGTTCCAGTGAAGGTCTCGTTGAAAGATTCGAGGCAGTATGCAACTGTAAGGAAATATGCAATGCCTATTCCGAACTCAATGACCCTGTTGACCAGCGTGAACGTCTTGAAGAACAGCTTGATTTGGGCAAGCGCGGTGACACGGAAGCTATGGTGGTTGATGAGGATTTCCTCAATGCTCTTGAAATCGGTATGCCGCCTACATCCGGACTCGGCATCGGAATTGACCGTCTGTGCATGCTTATGACAGACTCCCATTCCATCCAGGATGTCCTGTTGTTCCCACAGATGAAGCCGAAGGACATCAAGCCGAAGGAAGAGGGAAAATAAAACCAAAATATTTATAAATGGAACAAAACCACAAACCATCGAAAAACAACTCTATTAGGATTGGCATCGCACAGGGTGACTATAATGGCATTTCGTATGAAATGATAATCAACACCCTGTCCGATGAGTCAATCTGCGAACTCTTTACACCCGTATTATTCGGCTCATCCAAACTTGTCTCGTATTTCAGGAAAATGCTGAAATGCGAAAACTTTTCCTTCACATCGGCAAAAAACAATGAAATCACACCCTGCAAACCTAATCTTATCAATATCAGTTCTGATGAATATAAGGTAACATTGGGCGTGCAGTCTGAGTCAGCAGCCGAACTTGCCCTTAGGTCGCTGAATGCCACATACGATGCCATTAAAGCTCATGCGATAGATTCTATTGTGTGCTGCCCGATATCTCAGGGACTGCTAAAGAATTCGGCTCCTGATTTCAAAGGAAACAGTTTTTTCTTTGCACAAAAGTCTAATGACGAAGATTTCTTCAGAATTTATTGCAAAGATGACTATAAGATTGCTTCCGTAACCAGCAACATCCAACTTTGTGATGTCAATACTCATCTGACTACTTCTCTCTTATGCAATAAAATACGTCATCTTGACCATATCCTTAAAAAAGATTTTATGATAAGCTCACCGCGTATAGCTGTTATTTCAGTAAATCCGCTTAATGAAATGGGACAATACATCGGGGGGGACGAGGAGCGTCTCATCACTGAAGCCATCCAAACTGTCGCTTCTGACAATATTTTCGCTTACGGACCTTATTCTACCTCATATCTGTTCAATGAAAGTGAATTCAGGCTTTTTGATGCAATTCTTACCATTTATGAACAGCAGGCGACTACAATCTTTGCCTTCCTGAATGGCCGTGAGGGTGCCGTTTATACGGCAGGACTTCCATTCGTGGTGACAGAGCCTTACTGCGAAGCCGATTATGAAAAGGCCGGCAAGAACATAGTCAATACACAACCGTTGCGATGTGCAATGTACCTTGCAAAAGATTTGACGTTAAACCGTCTGGAAAATTATCGTCTTAGAAAGAATTCATTGAAATTCAGCGCAATGGAGCAGGCCAAGAACGAACCCGGCATGTAATTGCCTGCATATACTTGCATTTGCTGTTATAGCCTTACGGCTTCTCGCCGATTATTATCGGATCAGTGTAATACACTCCGTAACCGCACCATACACCTAAGGCATCACCGTTGATGTTTGAATGAGGATTATTGGATTGTTCGGTTGACTGCCAGAAATTGAAAGACGCAGCGTCCATTGTCAGCACTTTCAGTATTACAGTGTCTCCAACTGCATATTGCCCTATATCACTTAAATTTGACTCGATTGTATCCATTGCAAATGTGGATGAAGAACCTCTGTAAACGGTAGCCTCAAAGTCCAATCCGTTGAAAAATTGATCATTCCACAAACATAACAAACACTC
>JAFYJP010000149.1 GCA_017538085.1 Bacteroidales bacterium
GGGAAAGCTCACCTCCCGCCACTTAGAAGCGCTGTTGCAAAAATGTTGCAGGTTTAGGGGTCACACATATAGCAACAATTAATACACTTTGGGCGTTGTTGCAAGTTTTGTTGCAGTTTTAGGGCCGAATCATGCAACAACCAATGCAACACGTGTCCAAATGGCTCAAATCATTCATAAAGATTACACAACGGCTTCCTATACTGAGAGTGAACATAGAACAAACCAAGCCCCATTTAAGTATCAATCCTCATAGATGCACGCGAAACAAGCTCCGGAGCGCCAGGCGAAGGGGCTTGTTTTGCTGAGAGGATAAGCCTGACCGGACGGGCAATGCATGAACAAGGATAACCCCAGCCAAAACGCTAAAATGTTATAATCATTTTGAATCGGAATATTCATTTCAGGTTTTGGGATATGCATTGCTGTTTGATCAGCTTCTTAAGGGACAGAGAGTGAGGAACAGTACGGATGAGGGGCAAGATAGCAAGGGCTGGAATAGCAAGGGATAGAATAGCAGCGGTATTGGTATTGATCTCGGTGATGATCTCTGGTGTGCTCAGCTCCGGATGTACGGGTTCGCAGAGAAAACCGGATTCGGACGTGATCCCGAAGATCGACGTTAATGAAGATGTCGTCATGGGCAGATTCGGTGATCAGGATATCGAATGGATGGTATTGGATGTTCAGGACGGCAAGGCGCTGCTGCTGTCCAAGTATGTCATCGATTCAAGGGCGTTTAATACATCAAACCGAAAGATAAACTGGAAGCTCTGCATTCTCAGGACATGGCTTAACACGGATTTCTATGTAAAGTCATTTACTACAGGGGAGCAGAAGATAATCCTTAAGACCACTCTTGCAGAAGACGATACAGAGGATCGGATATTCCTCTTAAGCGAAGAGGAGTTGATAAGATACTTCCCTGATACAAAGCCTGAACCGCGGGCCTTTCCTACCAGATATGCGATGGACCAGGGAGTAGAACTCTTGACAGACGGCTCATGCAGATGGTGGCTCCGCACATCGGGACATGAGGGAAATTACGCCTTAACAGCCGATGACTCTTCTACCACAAGCACGAAAGTAACTGAGAAATGCTATGGTGTCAGACCTGCTATGTGGGTCAGCATTGAAACCAGATCCGGAATATAGGGAGAATCTGAACATGAAAAAGTTTATAGCAGGTTTAATGGGATTCATAATGCTGATGTCATCAGGAGTTTTAGCGGGCTGTTCGCTCGATTCGACCAATGTCAATCAGATCAGCTTAAGCAGTGCCGAGACGATTGTTTTCGGCAAGTACCACGATGAAGACATAGAATGGCTGGTCCTTGATACCACTCAAAGCGGATCCAAACTTCTCCTGTCGAAATATGTGATCGAAGCTAAGTGCTTCAACGACATCGGATCTGATTCCGCCGGTTACGATTCCCAGTCCTGGGAGAGTTCAGGCATAAGGAGCTGGCTTAATTCAGACTTCCTCAACGAATCCTTTACTGAGGCGGAAATCTACGGTATCGGGATTACCTCCCGAATGAACAGGGGCAACACAAAATACCATGTAAAAGGCGGGGGCGAGACATACGATCAGGTATTCCTGCTCAGCATAGACGAAGCCAAAGCATACTTTGCCACCGAAGAAGATCTCAGGGCAAAGCCCATGGCAAATACCGAATCGGAACTCTGGGTCGATGAGGACGGCTACTGCAACTGGTGGCTCCGTTCGCCCGGCTGTGATAAGACCAGGTCGGCAAATGTCAGAAGTTCAGGCTATGTCTATCTCAGGGGCGATGCCAACAACTCTAACATTCTCGGTGTCCGTCCGGCATTGTGGGTGAACTTCGAAAGCATTGGATACGCGGAATCTGTAGAGTCCAGCCGGAAAGAAAGCGAAGCAGCAGCCACAGCTGAGACAACTGCGAAAACGATCAAGGCAAATCCGAATCTGATAAAGTTCCCGTACGAGGGATATGCCACATTCGGCAATTACAATTCCGGCAGCATCGACTGGATAGTCTTAGACAAGCAGGATGACAAAGTGCTCCTTATCACCAAAGACATCATCGAAAGCCGCCAATATGATCCGTCTGAATCTGCCACCACATGGGAGCAGTGTTCATTGAGAAGCTGGCTGAATGATGTTTTCTACGAAAAAGCATTCAGCGAAGCCGAGAAGAACATGATAATCACCACGGATGTCGTTAATAAAGGCAATGCCGCGAAAGGCACAAGAGGCGGCAAAGACACTCAGGATAACGTGTTCATCCTAAGCCTCGATGAAGCCTATCAGTATTTCAGGGGTGACACATCCCGACAGGCCGTCGGCTCATATAACGCTGTACAACAGGGCCTTTATGTTGATTCAAACAGCTTCAGCCTCTGGTGGCTCAGAACACCCGGCGCAGTGGGCTATGCCTCCTGCTATGTCGACCACTTGGGCAGAATCCAGGACGACGGCATCATGAACCGCTACTACTACATCGGCGTAAGGCCCGTTATTTGGGTGGCGTTGAAGTGAGGAAGGGTGCTGCGACGAGGCAGACCGACAGAGATATGGTATAAAGCAAAAAGAGAGGCATTGATTCTAGGGGTCAATGCCATTTTTATGTTTTAGTCTCATAGGTGCATAGGAATTAGCAACGGTGCGAAAGGGGTTGGTTTATTTAGTGGGGATTTACATATATGAATATTGTCTTAGCGCAGAAACATATGACTACAAATAGGCAAACTAACACTTTGCTCTGTTGGAAAACAAACAATAACTACTTGATGTCGATAGTTGAATATCTATTGTTTCGACCACAGAATAATAGCCCAGATTACATCTTATTGCGGTGCAAAATACCAGCCTGATGTCAAGGTGTTTTTTGATATAACTTTTGTGTTGTGAAACGAAGCATGGTCAATCAACGGAATAATTTGACAGTTATAGGCATTTTACTTTTTCTTATATTCACTGTGCCTTGGGCAATTTAATACGAATCAATTTGAATATTTATCACATTAGTCTTCTATTATTGCCGAATACTTCATAGTAAACTAATAAATATTTAAAATAGGAAGGGGCAATAATATGGGAAAGGTAGAATTATCAAGCATTTTCAGAGGCGATTATTTCAGGACAGCGTCATCACACATCAAAAGAATTCAGAACGTTTTGAATAATTATGATGTTGTTATATTTATGGCTAGAAAGGCCATTTGTTTCTATGAAGCATTAAAGAATAATGAAGAGATTACTAACTCAAATTGCAGAATAGTATCTAGCCGAATTGTTTATTACAACACATTGAACAACTATAAAGATAAAAAAATAGCTGTAGTTGATGATGTCGTTGTTCGCGGAAGATCAATCAATAGAGTGGCTTCTACACTTAAGAACGAAGGATTAAAGGCTGACTATTTTGTTGCGGCTTGTGAGGAAAACTTCCTTAGTGATTTTGAGAACAAGAACAACATAAAATTAGCAACACATGTAACTTATTCACGTAGTGAAATTTATCATTTTTCTGGTTTGATTACCCAATACATCGAAGCTTCAATGCGCACTTTTAATGTTGATTCACCAGTATATGAAATTGCTAATTCATCTGGCGATATTGATGATAGACTTCAGAAATTAGGTGCGATTTCATTAACTAGTGGTCTGCAAGAGCAAAAAGGTATCAAGAGTCGAAGCATTTATTTCAGATATGATAGTAAAAATGATTCGGATTCAAGTATTAGTCGCGTTTTGAAAGAAAGTATCATTAAGATTCGATTTTACAATAATGATAGTAAAACGATAGCTGTTCCATTTGTCTTATTACCAGAGTGTGAATGTTCTGTGTTAGAAGATCTTTATCAAATAATCAGGACTCCAGAAATAGACTGTTTTATAACTTACGGGAATGAAAGTCGCATACTAGAGAATAAATATAAACTGATTTCTTATTTTCTTTCCAATGCATTGTTTTGCAAATTTGCTGATACTTCAGATTTACAGTATACGCGTGACAGCTTAAATGACATTATTCAATTTGATAA
>JAFYJP010000150.1 GCA_017538085.1 Bacteroidales bacterium
CAATGGGGAATCACAGCAGTTCAACGAAACATTGGAAGCAACCTTCAGTGAAAAACGCTGGCAGAATTTCCACATCAAATACGTGATTGCAGACACAACATCATCTTTTACAGTCAATAATGACACTCTCTCCATCAACAGTAACGAATACTTCCGATCACTGATTGACTCGGAAGGGACTCTCATTTACGACAATATCTGGTTCATAAACGACATCGTGGGAATACCTTATCTGCTGTCGCTGATAAAAACCGACAACTACAACTTGTGGCTAAGTCTTGCCTCCAAATACAACCTCGAGGGAAGTGGCTACCCGGAACTCCTGTCAACCGATGAAAGCTACAACTTTCAAATAAATGTGCTGCAAACTTCTATTGCCATTTACCAAAACAACGAACTCATAAGAAACATCGGCAGCTTCACATATCCGATATACTACGACAACAATCTGTTCAATGTTAACGTACAATACACAAAATCAAACCATTACAAACATTTCACTTTCTACAACAGTGAAGGAAACACAATTGTGATTTCACGACCCTACAAAATATCAAATTTATATCTGTTTCCTCTGTCAATTCTTCTGATTGGCTTTTCCCTCGTACTGGTTGTGATTCACTTTGTACTATACAGCAACAGGCAAATCACTAATAATACACTGAACAACAAATTTCAGGTTTATGTCATTACTGTCATCATTGCCACTTTTACTCTTATCGGTATCCTTTCGATTTATCTTATAGTAAAAATGAACAATGAGAAAAACTTGAGGGCAATCCAGGAAAAAACCTATTCGCTTTGCAAGGACATTAATATGATTACAAACAACTTGGACACATGCTCACAAGAAATAGTTACAGCCATAATTAAAGACCTGTCATACACTAACTTTCTCGACATTAACATTTACGATGAAGACGGTTACCTGTATTGCACATCAAACGAGGAAATGTTCAACAACAACTTAACATCCAACCTCATAAATCCGGTTGCAAAGGCAAGTCTGCGCAAAAACAACAGGTTTATCTGCGAAGAAACCATAGGGAAGTACAGATTCATGTCGTCATATATAGTTTTCGTTGACAAACACAGTCATCTTTATGTAATCAACGTTCCATACTTCGTAAAGCAAACCGAACTCAAAAAAGAAATTTCAGATTATATCACGTCGTTTATTAACGTTTTCCTGATTATAGTGATTCTAACTATGATTATTGCGTACCTGATAACCAGCAAGATAACATTGCCTCTTGAAAAACTCCAAGACAGCCTTGCAAATCTCAATCTTCAGGAAAACGAAAACATCAAACTTGATTTCAATTCGAATGATGAAATCGGTGCACTCGTGGAAGTCTATAACAAAAAGGTCGATGAACTGCGCAAAAGTGCCGAACTGCTTGCAAAATCCGAAAGGGAGAGCGCATGGCGCGAAATGGCGCGACAAGTCGCACACGAAATTAAAAATCCTCTTACACCAATGAAACTTTCCACACAGTTCATATATAAAATGTGGAAGGAAAACAATGAGAATTTCGACACCCAATTCGAAAAATACAAATCTTCAATGATTGCCGAAATAGACAATCTTTCCGACATCGCAACGGCATTCAGCAGTTTCGCAAAAATGCCCGTGGAAAACAAGAAGGAACTGAACCTAAGCACTCTGATAAAACAGATTTTTGACTTCTACAGCCAGTCTGGCGTCAATATTAGCTATAACTATGACAAAGACAACATAATGATTTACGGAGATTCAAATCTCATGTCTCGTGTCTTCCACAACATAATCAGAAATGCTATTCAGGCATACCAAGGCACTGAACATGCAGATGACGGGAACCTTGAAATTAAAATAATAAGCAACTGCCTTCCAAACAATAACATATCGATTAGAATTATTGACAACGGACCCGGTGTCAGTGAAGAAAACAAAGAAAAGATATTCGCACCCAATTTCACCACAAAGTCGAGTGGGGCAGGACTTGGTCTCGCAATAGTAAAAAATATCATAGAAAACATGAACGGCACCATCAGTCTCGTTGACAGGCATGAACCCGGTGCCGAATTTGAAATTGTACTGCCGGTTATTTTGCCCTCAGTTTCCTAAAAAACTCCTTCAGCAATGATTCGGCTTCCGAAGCCATAAGACCGTGTTCCACGATTGTTGATTTATGCAGCAGGTCTCCTGTCTGTGAATATCCGCATTTGACATCCGAGGCTGCATAGACAAGACGCCCTATCTGAGCCCAGTTCAACGCACCGGCACACATCACACAAGGTTCAAGGGTGACATAAAGTGTACAATTTCTAAGATATTTTGTCCCAGCTTCATTCATGGCACCGGTAATGCAGAGCATTTCAGCATGAGCCGTACAATCGTTGAGCAACTCGGTCTGATTATGCGCCCGTGCCAAAATCTTATCCTTATAGACGACTACGGCACCTATAGGTATTTCCCCCTCATCAAAGGCCTTTTTAGCCTCTGACAAGGCAATTTTCATATAATATTCGTCATTATTCAACTTCGTCTCCATCATTGTAAGTCACAATTAATTCAATGTTCCCTTCCTCGTCAAAATAAATCCAGTCGCCATTACGCTGCCCATTGATGTATTTGCCTATAAGACATATCTTTCCGGCAGCAGGACCGGTAGTATA
>JAFYJP010000151.1 GCA_017538085.1 Bacteroidales bacterium
GTACTGAAAAATGAACTGGACCGGCTCGTTGAACAATGGGAAGACTCAATCTCGCAAAGTGAAGAAATGCAAAGTCAGAGCGAATCTAATTAAATATTATTATTATATTTGCAGAAAATACGTTACAAATGAAAAGCAGTAAGGAACTTTTGGATTTAATAAATTATCAAATAACACAATTGGATAATTTATCACCGACAATGAAACTTGTTAAAGGTCCTGCAAATCTATATGAACCAATAATTTATGCAATGAATCAGGGCGGAAAGAGAATCCGCCCGACTCTTTTGTTGCTTACGAATCAAGCATACGGCGGCAATTTGGATGATGCCATGTACCCTGCTATGGGTATAGAATTATTTCATAATTTCACCTTACTGCATGATGATATAATGGATAGAGCTGTGCTAAGACGCGGTAACCCGACAGTTTACCATAAATGGAACTCAAATATTGCCATTCTTTCGGGAGATGCCATGTGCGCCCTTGCTATCAAATATATCTTTAAGACGAAATCGGAGTTTATGAGAGTGTTAACGGACACTTTTATCGACATGTCAATCAAAGTTTATGAAGGACAGCAATATGATGCTGATTTTGAGAATATTGATGATGTTCCTATCAATGATTATCTGAATATGATATATCTTAAAACGGCTGTTCTGATAGGTGCAGCGATGAAGATAGGCGCAATAATAGCAGGCAAGGATGAGACTGAACAGAACAGAATTTATGAATATGGATGCAATGTGGGCATGGCATTTCAACTGATGGACGATTTGCTTGACGTTTATGCCGATGAGAAAACTTTTGGCAAAAAACCTGGCGGAGATATTCTGTGCTGCAAGAAGACATACGTCTATCTCAAAGCCCTTGAAGTTGCTGATCCGGCAACAAGAAAGGAACTCAAAACGGTGTATTGCTCCACTGACATGAATCCTGATGAAAAAATAAGAAAAGTGACTGCTGCATTCGATAAATTGGATGTCAAGGCACATACATATAATCTTGTTGATGACTATTATGCCAAAGCTGACAAACTCATGAAAGATATTGATATTACGTCTGAAAACAAGAAACAGCTGGTTGAATACTGTAATAAGCTGGCACGTAGAAACTATTGATTTTTTGACACTGATTACGGTTTCATGCGGGAAACAGATAAAATATTTAGATTCGATTGAAGGTTAAATAATTGTATATGCTTGATAATAAGAAAGTTGTTAAATATGTTGGAATAGCCATCTCATTGGCAATACTTGCACTTTTAGTCTTTAAATTCACTTTTGTTGTATGGTATGTCCTAATTGCTGCCGTGATTTCCAGCGTTGGTTCTCCAATAGTCAATTTCCTCAGAAAAAGAAAGATATCCAAAACCAAATATGTGTCTCCAGTGTTGGCAGCTATCATCACATTGGTGCTGATGATGGTGTGTCTAATTCTGATAATCATGCTTTTTGTCCCTTTGTTTGTCAGACAGGTGGATATAATTTCATCGATAAACATCCAAAATGTAATGGCTTATCTTGACGAACCTATATACAAGGTGACTGATGTGCTGAGACGTCTGAAGCTAATAGGCCAGGATGATGACTTGCTGAAGGTTATTGGAAATCATCTGACTTCCATTGTTGATGCTTCATCGGTGACTTCATTTATATCCAATGCTATCAGTTCCTTAGGCGGTTTTTTCGTGTCAACTTTCTCTATCATTTTCATAGCATTTTTCTTTTTGAAGGAAGACGACTTGTTTATCAAAATAGTTCTACTTTTTGTAAGTGAGGAAAACCATGAAAGGATGATAACTGCTGTCGGTCATGTCGAGAAATTCTTGAGCAAATATATCATAGGCCTTCTTTTGGAAATATTGGGGATGTTTGTTCTTGAAAGCATCGGATTGTCAATCATAGGAGTGAATGGTGCATTGCCGCTTGCACTTATGGGGGCTTGTCTCAACGTTATCCCATACGTGGGACCGTTGATAGGTACTATCCTGGCGGTCATCATTGGCATAGCCTCCAAACTTGGTGGCGGAATTGTAGATAACAGCCTTATTATCCATGGAATACTGATTGCTGCAGTATTCATCGTGTCAAATTGGATAGATAACTTTTTCTTGCAACCGACAATATATTCAAGGAGTCTGCAGATACATCCTTTAGAAATCTTCCTTGTGATTCTTGTCGCTGGCAGCTTTGCAGGTATATTGGGAATGCTCATAGCAATACCGGCTTATACCATAATTAAGGTTATCGCCAAGGAGTTCTTCAGCCAATATGAAATTATTGATGAGTGGACAAGGAATATGAAAATTGAATAATTAATCATAAAAAATGAATCTCGAATATAAATATATTGCAACTACATTTTCCGGACTTGAGGAAGTGCTTGAAAATGAATTGATTGAGTTAGGTGCGGAAAACACTCATATCCTCACCCGTGCAGTCTCTTTTGAAGGCGACAGAACCATAATGTACAGAACTAACATGTATTGCAGAACTGCCTTGCAGATTCTTGTGGAACTAAACACTGGCATTGTGAATTCAGCTGATGACATTTACGATTTGGTGATGGATGTCATTTGGGAGAAATATTTTCGTCCATACGACTCATTCTGTGTCAATGCAATAGTCAACCAATGTCCGTTTATCGACAATTCTTTGTATGCTGCCCTGAAGGTTAAAGATGCGATTGTTGACCAGCTGAGAGACACTTTTGGCGTAAGACCTTCTGTTGACAAGGAAAATCCTAATGTGATGGTAAATGTCCATATTTACCGCGACAAGTTCAGTCTGTACCTCAATACTTCCGGACTGCCTCTGTTCAAGAGAGGATATAAGGTATGTGCGGTATCTTCACCTCTCAATGAGGTGCTTGCAGCAGGCATGATTTATCTTAGCGGATGGCCCAAGAATGTCCCGTTGTATGACCCGTTCTGCGGTTCTGGTACGATACTAATCGAAGGCGCAATGATTGCCATGAATGTTGCTCCGGGACTTTATCGTGACTTTTTTGCATTTCAGAAATTGAAATCTTATAATAGGGCAGTGTTCAATGAAATAGTTGAAGAAGCCAAGTCGAAGATTATTTATGATGCGCCGCCAATCATTGGCTCGGATATTTCCGACAAAGCAGTGAATTATGCCAATGCCAATATTAAAAATGCTGGATTTTCTGATTTTATCAAGGTTGAGCAGTTTGCTTTTGGTGACTGTTTCCCTGAAATCAGTGATGGATATATCATCACCAACCCTCCGTATGGTGTCCGTACTGACAAAGAAAATCTGACTGATTTGTATAAGCTTATCGGTGATACGTTCAAACATCATTTCAACGGCTTTTCTTGCTGGGTCATATCTTCCGATAAGGATGCAGTTGATTCCATCGGGCTTCATGCATCGTCAAAAAGAAAGCTCTTCAACGGACCTCTTGAATGCAGGTTCTTAGGGTATAGGATGTATTGATTATGAAATGTGCCGAGATACTGCTCCCGTTGCCCCTACAGGAGACCTTCACTTACCAGGTTCCTGAAGATTTGGCCGATAAGCTGAGAGTTGGCGTCAGGGTTATAGTACCGTTCGGCAAAAAGAAATATTATTCCGGTGTCGTAGTCAGAGTCTTCGATTCTCCTGACACGGAATTTGGTTATGTGCTGAAATCCATCCTTTACGTCATTGATGAAAGACCTATAGTGTCAGAAATCCAACTGTCGCTGTGGCGCTGGATATCATCATATTACATCGCAAATATCGGAGATGTGATGAATATCGCATTGCCTGCACTGTTCAAAATATCCAGTGAGACATATATTACGGTCAACCCGGATTTTCTTGGTGAGGTTGACGGATTCGACGACAGAGTCTATAATCTTCTTGATGCCTTGAATGAAAACAAGAAACTCACGATTAAGCAGGTTGAGTCGATAATAGATGTGAATAATGTGTATAAATTCATTCAAGCGTTGGTCTCATCTGGGGTTGTGGATTTTGTCGAGGAAATAAAGAACCCGTATCGGCCGAAATATGAGGATGTTGTGGAAATCAATGAGCCCTTCCGCAATGATACCGCAATGAACGAACTTTTCAATTCACTTGAAAAGCGTTCCTACAGACAGATGGAATTTATGCTTGCATATTTTAAGTGTGCAGGTGCCCAGTCAGACCAGTTTCCGTCAATACCTCTCAAGTTGATTCAGAATGAAGTAAAATGTGACAGAGCCATTGCAAATGCTTTAGTGAAGAAGAATGTAATCACAATATCCAAACGCAAAGTTGACAGGATAGAGAAGAGTGAGGCATCTGATTGCATTGACAATCTGCAACTTACTGATGCGCAGAGCCTTGCCCTTGAGGAAATCAAAACTGGTATGGTGGATAAGAATGTGATATTGCTTCATGGTGTGACTTCGAGCGGCAAGACTGAAATATATTTCAAACTGATAGAGGAGGCTGTAAAAAATAAAAAGCAGGTACTGTTACTGCTTCCCGACATTGCTCTGACTACTCAGATTGTTGCACGCACTGTAAATTACTTCGGACATCGGGTTGGGGTACTGCATTCCAAATTCAATCATAATGAGAAGGTGGAAATATGGAATTCGGTGCTTGACAACAATGCCGATTTTGATGAGGGATGCAATATAATTGTCGGTACACGTTCCTCTATTTTTCTGCCTTTCAATAACTTGGGTCTGATTATAGTTGACGATGAACATGATTATTCGTACAAGCAAAATGAATTTTCCCCACGTTATAATGCGAGGGATTGTGCGGTATATTTGGCAGGATTGTATAATTCCAAAGTTGTGCTGGGCTCAGCCACGCCTTCCATTGAGTCGTATTATAATGCCAAGAATAACAAGTACGGACTTGTAACGTTGAAGGAACGTTATGGCGGCTTGACGCCTCCCGAAATCCGTGTCGTTGACATGAAGGATGAAAAGCGTTTCGACAGAATAAAGGCTGACAATTATTCGGTAGAGTTGATTGATGCCATAAAGGCTGCATTGGATGCTAAGCGTCAGGTGTTGGTGTTCCAAAACAGACGCGGCTTTTCGCTGAGACTGGAATGTGAGGTCTGCGGATGGGTTCCCACTTGCATGAACTGTGATGTGTCTCTAATATATCATAAGGTGTTCAATCAGATGCGCTGCCATTATTGCGGCTACCATACCGAGATACCGGGTGTCTGTCCGCACTGTCACAGTACAAATATCGTGATGAAAGGCTTCGGAACTGAAAAGGTTGAAGAAGATCTTCAGACTTTGTTCCCCGATGCCGTAATAAAAAGGATGGACCTTGACACTACAAGACGAAAAAATGCCTTTAATGAGATTATCAGTGAGTTTACTTCAGGAAAGATAGATATTCTTGTAGGTACTCAGATGATTACCAAAGGGTTGGATTTTGAGAACATATTGCTTGTGGCTGTTGTAAATGCCGACACATTGTTGTATTACCCTGATTTCAGGGCTTTTGAAAGAGCTTTTCAGGAACTGACGCAGGTCAGCGGTAGGGCAGGGAGAAAAAAAGACCGTGGAAAGGTTATCATTCAGACTTTTTCACCATATCATTCCGCAATAGTTTATACTGTGGATAATGATTATGAAAAAATGTATTACAGCCAGATTATTGAACGTCAGGCGCATAAGTATCCCCCGCTGTACAGGTTGATAAATGTGAAGGTCAAACATAAGGATCCTGCGGTTGTCAATGAGGCTTCAAAGGTTTTTGCATCGTTGCTTCGTCAGGAATTAGGAGACAGAGTGCTGGGACCGGAATATGGCTCCATTCCTCGTGTCAATAATTTGTATATCAAGGATATAATGGTAAAAATCGAGCGGAATAAGAATTTCGCCGCATTAAAATCGAAATTTGTTGATATCTATACTGCCTTTTTGATGAAACCGCAATACAAAGGTGTTATGGTGGTTATTGACGTTGACCCGTATTGATGCGATGGCAATTGTATTGCACATTCTGGTAAATGATGATTTACATATTGTGGGATGATGATTTGTCCCTACAGGTCATTCGTCAGGGGATTGGATGATATACACATCTTCGTTTTTCTTCTTCATGAAATAATGTTCACGTGCGTATTCCTCTCGGAATTTCGGGTCGTTTTTCAACCTTTCCAGGGTTATGCTGTCTTTTTCGTATTCCTCGTTGTATTTGTCGAGCTGTTCCTGCATACCCCTTAGTTCCTTGTTCATCTTATGAAGCTTCAATAGGTTGTATTTGTCGAAAAATATGATTAAAAGGGCAAATACAAGTGTCAGAATGAAGTACTTGTTCAGGAAGATGCGTCGCCAGTTGATTTTTCTCATAATGTTATGGCTTTATAATCCACCTCTGACCTCTATAATAGTCATCCTCGTCCTCGTCCTCGTCAAGAGGAACCTGTTCCACAGATTTGAGTTTTTTGAAAGCATGAATCCACAGGATTATGACGTATGGTATGAATAATGATGTCAGCCATGTGTAACTTGTCATCAGACAATAGTCATATAATCCGTGAAGTATGATAGGGATAATGATTGACGTGAATATATAAGAGGTACGGTTTTTCTCGTCAAATTTTGCCATGCCAAAGTAGTAACCCATTGTCAATCCGAATATTGCGTGAGCAGGGACTGCGGTTATTGCTCTGGAAATCGCTGTACCAACTCCACCTTCCATTACATAAAGTATGTTTTCCAGTCCGGCAAATCCAAGAGATACATATACGCCATAAACTATTCCGTCGAATTTTTCGTTGAATTCCTGGTTTTTCCATATTAGAAAATACAGCGCGAGAAATTTGAAGATTTCTTCTGTGAAACCTGCAACGGCAAAAGCCTCGTAAAAAGGTGAGCTGCTGAATTGGATGAGAAACTGTTCAATATATGACACCGGGAAACAGATGAGAGCACCCCATAGCAAACCTCTTAGGAGGAGCTTTGTGGGTTCCTTGTCATACAGGTCGCGGTTATAGATGTAAAATGCTATGATTGCGACTGGAGCCAGAGATAAAATGAGGAGGGTTGACATATTTCTTATTTTTTGTGATTAAGTAAAAGACGCGGCATACCATAAATAAGTATGCAGCGTCTTTACATTTTGTTGGTTACCAAGCGAATAATGGACGTGGTGACATCATTGCGTTGACCTTTTTGCGGGTTTCGATGATGACATCCTCATCAATGGTGCATTGGTTGCCGTCAGGTTTGATGTTGCTGATGACATTGTCAATCATATCAACGATGACAGGCATATCGGCTTCCTTGAGGCCACGTGTGGTGATTGCAGGGGTGCCTATGCGCAGACCGGATGTCTGGAATGGTGTGCGTGAGTCGAATGGAACCATGTTCTTGTTGACAGTGATGTCGGCTCTGACGAGAGTGTTTTCAACCATCTTACCTGTAACCAGTGGGAAGTTCTTGCGAAGGTCGATGAGCATCAGGTGGTTGTCGGTACCGCCTGAAACAACGCCGTAACCCTTGCGGATGAATTCGTCGCACATAACCTTTGCATTCTTCTTGACTTGTTCAACATAAGTCTTGTAGTCATCGGAAAGAGCTTCACCGAGAGCGACAGCCTTAGCTGCGATAACGTGTTCTAACGGACCGCCCTGAACGCCAGGGAAGACAGCTGAATCAAGCAGTGATGACATTTTACGGATGATACCTTTCTTTGTGACCTTGCCGTAAGGGTTGTCGAAATCGTGACCTATGAGAATCATACCTCCACGAGGACCTCTCAGTGTCTTGTGGGTTGTTGTGGTTACGATGTGGCAGTAAGGCATCGGGTCGTTGAGGAGACCTCTTGCGATAAGTCCTGAAGGGTGTGAAATGTCGGCCATGAGGATGGCTCCAATTTTGTCGGCAACTTCTCTCATGCGCTTGTAATCCCAGTCGCGTGAATAAGCAGATGCACCGCAGATTATAAGTTTTGGCTTTGTTTCAAGAGCGAGCTTTTCGAAAGCGTCATAATCAACTGTTCCTGTCTTTTCGTCAACCATGTATCCTACCGGTTTGTAAAGAATACCTGAGGAGTTGACAGGTGAGCCATGTGACAGGTGACCGCCGTGTGACAGATCCAGTCCCATGAATGTGTCTCCAGGCTGCAGGCATGCAAGCAATACTGCCATGTTTGCCTGTGCGCCGCTGTGAGGCTGAATGTTAACCCATTCGGCTCCATACAACTCCTTCGCCCTGTCAATGGCAATGTTTTCAGTGATGTCAACATTCTGACAACCACCATAATACCTTGCTCCGGGATAACCTTCAGCATACTTGTTTGTCATAACAGAACCCATTGCTTCAAGAACCTGGTCACTGACAAAGTTCTCGGATGCAATAAGCTCAATGCCATTAGTCTGGCGTTCTCTTTCTTTTTGAATGACTTCAAATACTTTTTCGTCGCGTTTCATTTTTCTTAATCTGTTTTATTACTGAAATAATATATTATTTAATCCGTTTTATCGTTGAATATATATAATCTTGCAAAGATAGTTAAAAGATAGTATTTAAGCATGATAATTTGGTTGAAAATTATTTTTTTGATTATTTTTGTAGATTGTTTCAAAAGATAAAATTCGGAATTATGGATAGAAAACTTGTGATTATACCTACCTATAACGAGAAGGAAAACATTGAGAAGATTATTCGCGCTGTATTTCAGAAGGAAGGCGAATTCAACATTCTTATTGTCGATGACAATTCTCCTGATGGGACGGCTGGAATCGTGAAGAAATTAATGGAGGAATTCCCTAAACGTCTTTTTATCAAGGAACGTGAAGGGAAACTGGGCTTGGGTACGGCATATATTCTTGGTTTCAAGTGGGCGTTGGAACAGAATTATGATTACATTTTCGAGATGGATGCCGACTTTTCACATAATCCGGATGATCTGATAAGACTGTATCGTGCTTGTGCCGAAGGCAATGATGTGGCTATAGGGTCAAGATATGTCAGCGGTGTAAACGTTGTCAACTGGCCTATGAGACGTATTTTGCTGTCGTATTATGCCTCCAAGTACGTCAGAATTGTAACCAGAATTCCTGTCAGAGATACGACAGCGGGCTTTATGTGCTATACATCGCGCGCTTTGCGTGCCATCAATTTCGACAATATTAAATTCACTGGCTATGCATTCCAGATTGAAATGAAATATACGGTCTGGAAACTTGGCGGAAAAATCAAGGAAGTGCCTATTATCTTCTATGACAGAACCGAAGGCACGTCAAAGATGAGCGGCAGCATTTTCGGTGAGGCTGTGTTCGGTGTGATTAACCTTACTTTCAGAAATATCAAGAAACTGCATTATGGATTTTCTGCTTCGTAATGCATTTGTAGTAAATGAAGGAAGGCAATATGTTGCCAATATCCATATCTCAGACGGGATAATCACAGGAATTGACAACACATTGTCGCTTTCAGGTAAGCAGGGTGCTACAGAAATAGACCTGACGGGACTTTATCTGTTGCCTGGTGTTATTGACGAGCATGTGCATTTCCGTGACCCTGGGTTTACTTATAAGGCTGATATGGAATCTGAAAGCCGAGCTGCCGTTGCAGGCGGAGTGACTTCTTTTATGGATATGCCTAATACAAATCCACAAACGACTACGAATCAGCTTGTTGAAGAAAAATACCGTTATGCCGAAGGCAGGTGCTATGCCAATTACGGATTTTATCTTGGTGCCACAAACGACAATATTGTTGAAATAAAGTCTGTAAATCCACATTCGGTACCTGGAATCAAGGTGTTTGTCGGCTCTTCTACTGGTAATATGCTGACTGATGACGAGGCTGTGCTTGACAGAATATTCGCCGAGTCTCCTATACTGATTGCGGTGCACTCCGAGGATGAGAATCTTATACGTCAGAATTTGCAGATTGCAAGGAATTTATATGCCGACAACCCTGATGCTTCAGTACATCCGTTTATTCGCAACTCTGAGGTGTGCTTTAATTCCTCCAAGAGAATAGTTGAACTTGCTAAAACGCATAATTCAAGACTTCATGTTCTTCATGTAACAACTGAGAAAGAATTGTCTTTGTTTTCACCGGAAATAATTCAGAACAAAAGAATTACAGCTGAGGTTACAGTCAATCATCTCTGGTTCGATGAGAGGGATTATGCAACCAAGTCGAATCTGATAAAATGTAATCCTGCAATAAAGTGTGAATCTGACAAACTTGCTTTGCGGCAGGCTCTGGTAGAGGGTTTGATAGACACCATAGGCACTGATCATGCGCCTCATACTTTGGATGAGAAGATGCGTCCTTATTATCAAGCACCTTCGGGAATGCCTTCAATCCAACATTCTCTGCTTGCAATGCTGGAAATGTCAAAGAATGGAATATTCAAACTTGAGATGATTCCTGTATGGATGTCCCATAATCCTGCAATGTGTTACAAAATTCACAACAGGGGTTTTGTAAGGGAAGGCTATGCTGCTGACCTGACCGTCGTGGACCTGCATTCAGAAACTCAGGTAACACGCGGCAATTATTATTATAAGTGTGGATGGTCTCCTTATGACGGAACTGATTTTACTTCAAAGATTAGATATACATTCGTAAACGGTTGTATGGCGTATGATGGAAATTCCATCGTGGGTACGCCGCATGGTAAAAGATTAATTTTTAATTGGAGTTAAAAATGAAAAGAATTAAAGGTTTGATAATAAGTATCTTAATGATAACTGTAGCTTTTGTTTCATGTGACAGTGAAACGGCTCATGTTGCTGAATATTATAGTAATAGTTCCAACGTATTGGGTGGAAATGAAAAAAAGCAGCCCAAACTCGTGTATTATTATTCCGGCACTGACAGTACGAATTGTCGGGAAGTCCAATTTTATGATGATGGCACAAAGAAGATAGAAGGTCGTCATAAGAACGGAGCGCGGGATGGTGAATGGACAGCGTGGTATCGTGATGGCAGAATATGGAGCCGCGGTAACTATAAGGATGGTTATGCAGAAGGCACTAGAAGGGTATATCACGAAAATGGGAAATTATATATTATAGGTGACTATAAGCATGGCGAACGAGTCGGAGAGTGGATTTTCTACGATTCATTAGGAAAAGAGATGAAGAAATTGAATTATGGACCTGCCAAGGATGTGGTTCCAGAGACTAACGAGTAAAGTCTTTGTCGCTTAACTCACTGAATTTCTTTATCCTGCAGAGATAGTGTTTCATCACAATTGATTTCTTGTATATATTAGTGACGTGGGCGTGTTTTATTGCTTTACGTTTTGCTTTGAGGCTGCGGAGATGTCTGATAAAATACAGATGTCCGCGAATAACAGCCCATAAGTCACTGAAACCGCCATCGACAAGGAATTTTATGGAAGCAACAAAATCCAAAAACCAACGAGTGAAAAGTACAATGGAGACTTTGCCGTCGGGGAGATTTTTGTAAAGCATCATGATGTTGTTGCGCATGTTCAGGTATGTCTTCCGCGATGAGCTTTTAGGTAAGGTTCCACCGCCTATGTGATATACTACAGAATCAGGGCAATATCCGATTTTGTAGTTGTTTTTTTTCAGCCTCCAGCACAGGTCTATTTCCTCCATGTGAGCAAAGAAATCGCCATCAAGTCCTCCGACTTTCCAGAAGGCATTGGCTCTTACGAACATGCATGCGCCTGTTGCCCAGAATATTTCGGCATAATCGTCGTATTGCCCGTTGTCGGTTTCTATGTTCTGAAAAATTCTGCCTCTGCAGAAAGGATAGCCCAGATGGTCGATGAAACCGCCTGCGGCCCCTGCATATTCGAATTTGTCACGCTCATAATACGAGAGCAGTTTCGGCTGGCAGGCAGCATAGTCTGCGTTTTTGTCCATAAATTCTATGACAGGCTGAATCCAGTTTGGTGTGACTTCTATGTCAGAGTTTAAAAGGACATAGTATTCGTAGGTGGTGAGCTGTTGCAGCGCTTTGTTGTATCCTTCGGCAAATCCCCAGTTACGGTCTAATTTTATGGTTTTTACTGTCGGAAACGATGATGAGATGAATGTTACCGAGTCATCGCTGGAAGCGTTGTCGGCGATTACGACATCTGCAATTCCCGAACATGTTTCAATCACTTTTGGAAGAAACTGTTCGAGGAATTTTTTGCCGTTCCAGTTGAGAATGACTACAGCAACGCGCATTTTAGTATGGATTGTCGAAAGTGCGTTGTAAATGTTGGCCCCATATTTCTTCGTATTCGGTGTCATCGTTGATGATTGGGGCGTTGTGATACAAGTCGAACTGCCATTTAGGATTGCTCAGCTCGCCTACGACATCGGAATGAACAAGGTCGTAGTCTTTGATTGCGGCATCATGTGTGGCGAAAACGAACCTTTTGTCACGTTGGCCTGCAATTTCGTAGTATTGCCATATTTCGTAAGGGATAGTGCTTGCGGGTATTACATTTTTTTCGACATGGTTAGGTGGCCCATACTGCAGGTAGATACGGCCGCGGTCAGTGTCGTAGCCTTTTCTGAACACATTGCCGTAGGTTGCATTGACCTTTTTGACTTCACCCATGTAATTGTTGAATGCCTGCTCGGGTGCAAGTTCATCACGTTCCGACCAGAACATGGATATGAACTGCTGCATTATTTCAATGTTGGTGACGGTATCAACTTTGTTGATGAAAGGACGTTCACTCAAAGTGGCTTTAGGCATCATGGAATGAATTATTGAACGCAGTGTGTCCACACTGGTGAATTTGCTGGCAAAGGAATTGGTCAGATTAATCGCTGAAATCATGTTTTCGCTGAGTTCATATTCAGGATTGTAACGTTGGAAGAATTTTTTTGTCTTTATAACTTCCTTGCCGGTTTCATCAAGTACGCTGATAACCAACCAATAGTTTCCTGTAGGTAACGTTTTTATATTTATATTGTTGAGTAAACATGTCACAGGTTTGGCATAATCCACTTGGATTTTGTTTGAGCCTTCAATGATGTGACCTGCGTTTTCATAGCTTTCGATATAAGTCATGATAGCCATGCGGGTATTTTCTCCGAGGAATTTGTCGATATTGTAAATCTCATTGTAGTATGTGAGTTTGTCGCGTGTTTCCGGGAAATATGTTGAAAAATAAGGTATCATGTCATATCCGCCGCGTGTTATCATTGATTTATTCTCAGATTTGGAATATGAGTCGATGAAACAGATTGTTGATGAACTGACCACATCTTTCGGAAGTCCCATGCTGAAAATGACGTTTCCATTGACGATTTTTGTAGTGTCATTCTTATCCTTGATGGTAAGTTCCAGCAAATAGGAGGAGTTTTTCAGGAAGATGCGCTGTTGGTCAATGATATTGTTTGTGATATTTAAGGTGTCACTGGTGGGAATGCCTGTCAGTTCATATTTCAGAAAGTCGCTGATTACATTATTGTCTTTGAATATCATGGTGACCTGGGCGGCGGAATTGAAGTGTCCGTCAGCTGTTTTCACTTGTTTTAGCTCATTTTGGGGAATCATAAGATATGTTTCCAGGTATGTTTCACCTTCGGCAGTACTGAAGCAACCATAGTTGAAGTTGACTGTAAGACTCTGACAATTAGCCATCAATGCAGCGAATATCAGAAGCAATGTTATTTGTGTTTTATGCATTTTAGAAAAAATTTATTCATGCAAAGATAAATATTTTTCAGAAAATAGTCTTCAATAAAAAAAAAGTTGTACTTTTGCAGCGCAAATCACGGAGAAATGGCAGAGTGGTCGATTGCGGCAGTCTTGAAAACTGTTGTACCTTCGGGTACCAGGGGTTCGAATCCCTTTTTCTCCGCTTCCTTTTTAAATATCGTTTCATAAATTTATTTTCAAAATAGTATTTGCTTTTTTGGCAAATCCTCATTTTTTCCTTATTTTTGCAGGATAAATTCGGATTAAAATGATAACATTTCTAATTTGTCTTGCTTTACTAATTACAGCATATTTTACATACGGTAAATTTCTGGAAAGAATTATCGGTGTAAGAAACAATACTGAAGTACCTTCAAAAGTCAGTTATGACGGTGTTGACTACATTCCTCTTCCACGTTGGAAAATATTTCTGATACAATTGTTGAACATTGCCGGACTTGGACCAATATTCGGTGCAATATTGGGGGCGGCATACGGCCCTGTGGCTTTCCTTTGGATTACGCTTGGCGGTATTTTCATGGGTGCAATGCATGACTTCCTGTCAGGTTATATGTCCCTGAAAAACAACGGTTGCAGCCTGCATCAGCTTGCTAATCTGTATCTTGGCAAGAACACCAAACTTATGATGAGCCTTTTTACTGGCCTGTTGATGATAATGGTCGGTGCAGTGTTTATGTCGCAGCCTGCAGTGCTTATCAACAATCTGATTCATTATGAAAATCCATTTTTCACAACAGTGGCAATTGACAATAGTGCCGGAATTTACACAAATGGGCTTCTGATAATTCTTGCATGTATTTTTGTTTATTACATCGTTGCCACTATTTTGCCAATAGATAAGATTATTGGAAATCTGTATCCTGTTTTTGGCATTTTGCTGCTGATAATGGCATTCGGAATGTTATATGCAATATTCTTCGAAGGTTATGGGGCGAATATACCGGAACTTACAACACTACAGAATATGAATGCCAGCAATTTGCCGATATTCCCTATGCTTTTCACCACAATTGCCTGTGGTGCCCTGTCAGGATTTCATGCGACACAGTCACCTTTGATGGCACGTTGTATCAGTAATGAGAAACAGGCGAGAGGCATTTTTTACGGTGCGATGATTTCTGAAAGTATCATTGCTCTGGTATGGGCGGCTATTGGCATGGCTTTCTGGGGAAGTGTTCAGGGCCTCAATGGTGCAATTGCACAATATAACGGTTCTGCTGCACTTTTGGTCACAACCATCGCAAATTCCACATTGGGCAAAACCCTTGCAGCACTGGTGACATTAGGTATTATTGCATGCGCCATAACTTCGGGTGACACTGCTTTCAGAAGTGCAAGACTTATTTTCTCTGATCTTCTGAAAATCAGTCAGACCAAGAGTATGAACAGAATAATTGTTGCGCTCCCGGTGTTTATTCTCAGTCTTATAATTATTTTACTCCTGCCTTTCCAGACTATGTGGAGTTACTTTGCTTGGCTGAACCAAACACTTGCGGTGTTTACACTATGGACAATCACATCATGGCTGCATAATAATAACAGACTGATGAATATCAGTGCGATACCGGCTATTTTCATGACATTTGTCTGCTCAAGTTATATTTTCATATCACCATTGATGTTTGGAATGCGGAACAGAGTTCTGGGCTTAATTTTAGGCGCTGTCCTTACTTTGATTATAATGATGATGTTCATTTATAAGATACGTATGGACAATAAATCGAGGAATTTAAGTTTGAGAGCTGGTATGACTATTGCTCTCAAAAATGCACGCGAGGCATACTTGATGAAATAAGTGGTTTATTCGTGAAATATTATAGCCTGATAGGTGTAGAGTTCTGCATCTTTCCAACCATCCCAACCTATTCCAGCTTTGTCGTGTGCACAATGGCTGATGAATTCTTCCTTTGACCATGGGACTTCATCGGCAACTTGTGGAAGATAGGTTCCGCTGTAGCCGTCTTTTTTTATGAAGATTCCATCGCGGTGAAGTTGGAATTCATCTATGCTTTTGATTCGTTTAAGCGGTGTAAGCACTGATATTTCAATGTTTACGCTGCCGAGTTCATCTTTTGAAAGAGGGTAGAACCGTGGGTCGTTGAATGCGGCTGAAAGAGCCATTTCTTTTACTACGTCCCATAGCTTCGTGTCTTCGCCGAAATGTCCGATACATCCACGCAGGTTGTCATCGATTGTCAGAGTGACGAAGGCACCGCATCTGACGGTAGCCCAGGATTCCATCTTAGGGATGTCGGTTTTTATTCCCAATGCATTACTGATAGTGGCACGTGCCAGTTTGAGCAATGTTTTTTTGTTGTCTTCTGTTAATGTGAAACTCATGTTTTTCATGTCATTATTTATTGTGACCGCAAGTGCATTGTAGCCTACGACCTGATCATAGTCCCCATATTGTGAGTCACCTGAATTGCAGTATTGCAGATGTTCAATATCAAATGTGTTGCCAGTGGCTGCCTCCATCATTGATAGCAGTACCACTATTGCCATTTCGCCGCATGCACTTGTGGAAAGATTGTGGATGTTCTTGTCAGCATTTGCTTGTAGTTGGTCGATAAATTTCTCGACACTGCCTGTCATTATTGCTTTGGCTGTAAGGCTATCCACCATATTGGCGTCCTTGTAGGAAGGGTAGTGTGAAAAATCGCTGCTGATAATGAACAGGTTACGCTCGTTGAACCATGGCTGCAAGGTCTGTGCGATGCTGCGCAATACATTCAGCCTGTTGGAAGATATGATGATTGGCACGATTGGCGGCATATTGTCTTTGTAGAGCCATCTGAGCATTGGCAGCTGTACTTCGAGACAGTGTTCGCTGCTGTGAGCATCGGCGCGGTAGCTGAAATATTTGCTTTTGGATATCAGTGTGTCGCCAAGACTGCGGTCAACGGGTACCGGTCCGAATGGAGTTTGGTATGCATCGAATGCATTATTGACAGATGCACCGTCAATCCATACGTGATGGCTGGGACCGAGAAGGAAGATGTGGTCGTATTTGCGTGTGGTGTCAATACAGCTGATGGCTGCCATTGCTGTGGAACCGCTGAAAACGTAGCCGGCATGTGGAACTATGATTGCCTGAAGTACGTTTGATGGAGATATGGCTCCAGCTCTCTTGTCGCCGTTCCCTTTTGAATATTCTGCTTTCCACTTTGAGAACCAATTGTTTAGAGTGGTCTTGTCTGATGGGTAAAAATGGTCGGCAACAGCCATCGGTCTGATTTTGTCATAATTATCTTTTCCACTGGATTGAGTCTGCCCTTTACATCCGTTGTTCATAATGGTCATTATTGTAATTAAAATTATGGTTTTTCTAATGCTTCCTATGGTCATAAAACAAATCTCCCAATTTAGGCGTCTGATGAACTAAATGCCACTGGTTGCCACGTCTTTCAGATATAGCAAAGCGGTTTCGTAAGAGCCTAGGCCGAGGCCGCTGATAAGTCCTGTCGCTTTAGAGGCTGTTATCATATTCTGACGGTAGGATTCCCTGCCAAACACATTGGAGATATGCACTTCGATAACAGTGGTTTTAATTGCTGCAATTGCATCGGCGATTGCAACGGAAGTGTGGGAGTATCCTCCGCAGTTGAGAATTATTCCATCGTATTTTTCGTCAGCTTCATGCAGACTGTTGATTATTTCACCTTCGACATTAGTCTGGAAATAGTCGATGGTAATGTCGGAATACTTTTTCCGCAATATCTGTATGTAGTCGTCAAATGAGGTGGTGCCATAGATTTTTACCTCTCGTTGTCCTGTAAGGTTTAGGTTTGGACCGTTTAATATCAGAATTTTCATAGAGTTATTTTTAATGCAAATTTATCACAATTTGATCAATAACTTTATCTTTGCACTGCAAAAATAATTGAATGACAAATGAGTTTTATCCGTAAGTTAATATTTGCTACTTTGGGTTGGACGTTGGGGGGACCAATCGGTGCTATCATTGGTGTGGTACTTGAATCAATTTTTGATAAAAAAGATAGTCTGTCCCAAGCTGATGATGATGACAGTTCATGGACCAGCAGTGACTATACCGGACAAGGCGGCGGTTGGGGTTATGGCGGAAATACTGGCACTGGTTACAGCCGAAGCAAATCAAAGACCACTATAGGTGATTTTGATATGAGTATCATAGTGTTGTCAGCTGCAATCATGAAGGTTGACGGTGCTGTGATGCGTTCAGAATTGAATTATGTGAAACGGTTTTTTGTCAAACAGTTCGGTGAGGATGCGGCGGCTGCCAATATCAAGATATTGCAAGGTGTTCTGAAACAGGATATCAACATATATGATGTCTGTCGGCAGATTAACAGAAATATGAATAAGCCATCCAAGCTGCTGTTGCTGCAATATCTGTTTGGGGTTGCAAATGCCGACAATTCAATTGCTACTGCAGAATTGGATTTGCTGCAGCTCATAGCACAGTATATCGGGCTTTCCACTGCTGATTTTGAGTCTATAAAAGCTATGTTCGTAGTAAAGGAAACAGTGGATTATTATTCTGTACTTGGAATTACGCGTGATGCAACCGATGAGGAAGTCAGGAAGGCATACAAGTCGATGGCTGTCAAGCATCATCCTGACAAAGTCTCATATTTGGGTGAGGAAGCACAGAAGGCTGCCCAGGAAAAATTCATAAAGATTCAAGAAGCGTATGAACAGATTAAATTGGAACGCGGCATGAAATAATGCCGTCTCTTCATCAATAGATTCCCATCCGTCTTCTTATTATCCATTCAGCAGCAAGTAAGGCAATGATTGCCAGAAGAACAGGTAAAATGTCTTTAGGCTTTTTATTTACTTGATAATTATAAGTTTTTTGTTCGTTAATATTTGATTTCAGAATATCGAATAATTCATCTGTCTCACTGAGTTTGAAGACCTTACCACCAGTTTTGTCCGCAATTTGCTGTAAATCATTGATACGTGCTTGAAGGTCAATGTGTTCCGGGTCTGAAACAGATATGTTGAATGCTCCTTCGGCATGTTCCGAGCCCGTGGATGCTTTCCATTCATAATGTCCTGCAGGCATATTGTTGATTTCAAGCATATAGGAACCATCGGATGTTTTGGAAAGATAGTAGGGGTATTCTGTCCCTTCATCATTAGTTATGACAAACTGAACGTCAGCATCGTTTACAAGTTCATAGCTGTCGTTGTAAAGTTTTGCCATAACTTTAATCGGCTCATTCTGATAAAAGTCGTTGTTTAAATCAATCTGGAAATGTTTGAAGGTTTCGGAGAGTGACAGGAAATACACCAGGTTGTTGACCATGCCGTCAAAGGCATCAAAGCTGCTGTTGGCTACAAAGTCTCTGATTCGCCATTGCCAGATACCTTCACCGAAGATATAGGCTGTTCTGCGGTCACGTTCTTTGACGGTTGCTAAAAGAGGCCGGTTGGTGCTAACATTGTTGATTTTCTGATTTAGCATGACATCGGCGTGAGTTGGCAGTTCGTAAGAGCCGAACGGTGACGTCAGCGGTGAAAAGTTGCTGAAATCGGAGATGAGTTCATTGCTTACGGTGAAGGAACTGAAAGTCTCCATATAAACAGGATAGGCATCTTCGGCAAGATTTTTCGGGTTGTCGATGCGACAGTCGGGAATCACCTTGGTAAGTGTGCTGAGGCTTGTCTTTGAACCTATTTCCAAAAGGTACGGTATGTTTTCCCTGTTTATTTTTTCGAAAAGCTGGGTGGACTTCAACGAAACGTCTGGCAGATTTACCATCACTAAAATGTCTTTGTTGCTGATGGTGCTGATGTCAAGCTCTTCAAATAGGCAGCTTTCAATTTCGTATGAATCGTTGTTCGCAAGAGCTTTGCTAATTGCACCGAGGTCAGGATGAGCACCGTTACTGATAAGTCTGACATTCGTCTTCCCTTCAATGACTTCCACAACGCAAGTCTTTTCGTTATTGTCAGGGATATAATCGTCATCAGTGCGGACTATGACAAATTTGTAGAAGTGTTTTCCTTTGCTTGTGGGTTCGAAATCGATGTTAAATGTTGAATAATAAGGATTTGCGTTAATGTTAAGTTTCTTTGAGGAAATCAGGCTGCCATTGTCGTAAATCTGAAGCATTGCTTCTTTATTGTTGTAGCCGTTGGCTTTCATGCTGATTTCAAATACACATTTGCCTTTCAGGTAGGCGGTTTTGTTATACCTTATATTTGTAATTGCCATGTCGTTTCTCGAAGCTGTATCTCCGGTGGCGACGAAATAAATTGGATAAGTCACAGATTCAGAAGCTATTACAGGATTGATGCCAGCTGTGGAAATGCCATCGGTAAAAATTACAGCCGCATTTACGTCAGAATTGCCATACAGAGTTTCCGTGTAGCTGAAAATTGAGGAAATATTAGTGTTTATGTCGTTGAAACTTATCGCATTTTCGTCGGTTGCGTCTTCTGAAACAGTATTACCGAACAGAAGATATTTGGTTGTGAAGTGCTTATTGAGATTTGATCTGAAATCAGAATAGGATTTTGTGAAGAAGTTTCTGACGTCAGCTGAATCATTGGTGAGCACCATGGATTTGGAATTGTCTATTGCACAGACAACCAGCGGTTTGGATGTGCGGCTTATTTTCTTTGTGAAGAGAATGTTCAGAAAGAGAATAAGAATAAGAAACAGGGACAGGCAGCGAAGGGTAGCGAGCAGGAATTTAACGGGCTTGCTTAATTCCGCTTCTGATTTGTTGCGCCAGTAAAGTATTGCCGTTAGAATGATGGCAATGGCGGCGCATGCGATGATGCTTAAAGGATTCGATTCTATTGCTATCATTATGTTAGCATTCCTCCACAGACGTGGATGACTTGTCCGGTTATATATGATGACATATCTGAAGCGAGGAATACTGCAGCGTTGGCAATATCTTCAGGTTTTGCCGGACGTTTGAGAGGAATTATCTGCGTGTATTGCTTTATGACTTCTTCCGGCAGTTGCTTTGTCATTTCAGTTTCAACAAATCCCGGTGCGATGGCATTGCATCGGATGTTTCGTGAGCCAATTTCTTTTGCCAATGATTTTGTGAAGCCGATGATTCCGGCTTTTGATGCCGAATAATTGGTCTGACCGGCATTTCCGGCGATACCGACAACAGAACTGATGTTGATGATTGTGCCGCTGCGTTGATGAATCATGAATGGCTGTATGGCTTTGCTCATGACAAAAACCGATTTCAGGTTGACGTTTATGACTTTGTCCCAATCTTCTTCCTTCATGCGAATCAGAAGGTTGTCTCGGGTGATACCTGCATTATTAACGAGGATATTAATTTTTCCGAAATCCTTGGCAATTTCATTAATAATGGTTTCAACTTGTTGGGCATTGGTGACATCAGCATTATATCCTTTGCATACAATGTTGAATCCGGATATTTCATTTACGGTTTCATTTAGTATATCATCAGGAGCAATGTCAATAATTGCCACATTAGCGCCTTCGGAGGCGAATTTCATGGCAATTGATTTGCCGATGCCGCGGGCGGCACCGGTAATTATAGCATTTTTGTTTAGTAATAAATCCATTTAATTGACTGTCTAAATTTTTCTAACTGCGAGGCAGGCATTTTGGCCGCCGAAGCCGAATGAGTTTGATATTGCAAGAGTTATGTCGGCTTTCTGGGCCTTGTTCGGTGTATAGTCGAGGTCGCATTCCGGATCCGGCTCGTTAAGATTAATGGTTGGAGGTATTATGCCTTCGTGCACAGTTAATGCTGTGGCAATCAGTTCCACTGCACCAGCGGCACCGAGCAGATGCCCAATCATGGATTTGTTGGAGCTGATATGCGCTTTGTAAGCTGCTTCTTCACCGAGAGCGAGCTTTAAGGCTCTGGTCTCAGCGACGTCGTTCATAACCGTACCTGTGCCGTGTGCATTTACATACAACACGTCATCAGAGGATATATGTGCTTGTGTTACAGCCTGCTTGATGGCTTTTGCAATTATCGAGCCGTCGGCAACGGGGGCAGTGATGTGACTTGCATCACAGGTGGTTCCGTAACCGCATATTTCAGCATATATTTTGGCATTGCGTGCCTTTGCATGTTCATATTCTTCGAGGACGACTACGCCGGCACCTTCTCCCATGATGAAACCGCTCCGCCTTTTGTCGAATGGCAAAGAGGCGGCATTAATGTCTGTGGATTTTGTAAGCGCCTTACAATTTGCAAAACCAGAAAAGGCTATCTCTGTCATAGGTGCCTCAGTTCCTCCGGCAATGATGGCATCAGCTCTTCCGGCGAGAATGGAAAAGTAGGCTTCTCCTATTGATATTCCACTTGTGGCACATGCACAGACAATGGGGATGTTTGGCCCCTGTGCATGAAGGTCTATGGCCACGTTTGAACTTGCTATATTACAGATAATACTTGGAATAAGAAATGGTGATACCCACTTGGGACCTTCATCCCTCATTCTGTTGTTTTCTGAAATTATTGTCCATAAGCCTCCCACACCTGTACCTATATATACACCCAATCTTTCAGGCTCTATTTCCAATTTGCTGTCATTCCATGCTTCGCGTGCGGCTATCATGGCATATTGTGTGAATTTGTCTGTCCTTTTTACGGTTTGTGGTTCAAGCCCCATTGCAATGGGATCATAATTCTTTAACTCCGCATCCAACTTCACTCCAATCCTGTCATCTGCAATAGACTTTATGAAATCGATTCCTGATACTCCATTCTTAAGATTGTTCCAATAATCGACAACATTATTCCCAATAGGGGTCAAAGCTCCAATACCGGTAATAACTACTCTTCTCATATAGAAAATATTTAAAAATTTTATAAAAAATCAATTCAAAATTACAAAGATAACATTTTTTTACGATAAATGCCGTTTTGAGAAAAAAAATGTAACTTTGCAAAAAAATAGATAGTGATAAAACGTCTTGATAGATTTTTGCTTAAGACTTATATAGGTCCTTTCATCTTGACTTTCATAATAGGAGACTTTATTCTTCTGATGCAGTTTTTTTGGAAATATTTCGATGAGCTGGTCGGAAAAGGTCTTGGCTTGCCGGTTATCACAAAGTTGACATTGTATACTGCGACCACCTTCGTTCCAATGGCTCTCCCAATAGGTATTCTGCTGTCATCGCTGATTACATTCGGCAATTTGGGAGAACGTTATGAACTTGTTGCCTTGAAGTCTTCAGGAATATCACTTAACAGAATATTTGCCCCGCTGATAATATTTGCTTTGCTTGTCAGCTGTCTGTCAGCATATTTCAGTCAACAGATTTTGCCTAAGATGAACTTGAAGTTCCAGTCGGTTTTTTTCGATATAAGACAGAAAAAACTGACATTCAATCTTGAGGAAGGTGTTTATTATTCAGGACTGGAGGGATATATGATCCGTATCGACAAAAAGGAACCGGATGACAGGACAGTGCGCGGAATCATGATTTATTCGCATAAGGGCAATGCACAGAATAAAATGGTGACTTTAGCCGAATGGGGAACCATGGACATTGATACCACTACAAGCACTTTAATACTGACACTGCATAATGGCTATTCGTATGATGACTCTTACGGTGCCAACAAAATGAAGGATTATCCTTTCAAGCGGCTCCATTTTGAAGTCAGTGAAATGCGATTCGATATGTCTCAGTTTGATATGAACCAGACCGATGAATCATTATACAGCAACAACTATAAAAATCTGGTGCACCGCGATTTGAAAGAGAAAATCAGGTATCACGATAGTGTGCTCACCAGAAGAGAGGATAGCTACATGGAACTTGCCGCTAATTGTTTCGATGCAATAAAGGATACCTCCAATGTGGCAAAAAACATAGATGATGCCATATATGGTTTCCTCAAAAGTCCTGTTTGGGAGAATATGCCTGACAGTATTGACAAGATATCGATAAAGAATGTTGCTTTGGATAAAGCTAAGTCTGATAAGCAGACTGCTGAACTCAGATACAACACATTAGAATATGAAAGGACGATAAATGCCCGTCATCAGAGTGAAGACCAATACCGTTATGCAATTGCAGCCGCTTGTCTGGTCCTGTTTTTGGTAGGCGCACCTTTGGGAGCGATAATTCGTAAGGGGGGACTTGGCTTTCCGCTTGTTGTTGCGGTTGTTATTTTCATATTGTACTATATAATTCTCACCTCGGGTCAGAAATCTGCGCTTGAAGGAACCATGAGTCCTATAGTAGGTATCTGGCTTGCAAATATCATTGTTCTCCCGATTGGATTGTTCCTGACAGCGAAGGCTGCTGCCGATGCGCCTGTGGTTGACAAGGACTATTGGGTGAAAATATATTTGAAAGTTGTTGGCTTATTCAAAAAAATGAAACGGAAATGAACATACTGTTTTTATGCAATAAGAATCCATATCCCGAAAAAGATGGCGGCTGCCTGTGTATGAATGTTTTCATAAAGGAAGCTGTGAGACGTGGATGGTATGTTAAAGTTTTGGCTGTCAATTCCAAAAAGAACTTTGTCAATGTTGAAGATATTCCTGAGGAATACAGGGAAAAGACTCATTATGAGAATGTGTTTATGGATATGACGGTGAAGCCGTGGTCGTTTCTTGCAACTTATCTGAATGGCCGTTCGCCGCACATAAACCGTTTTATATCAGTTGAGTACAAGAAACGTCTTGTCGAGATACTCAAGGGAACCAAATTCGATGTGGTAAGAATAGAGTCCATTTTCATGATGCCTTATATCGATACTGTTCGTGAATATTCTGATGCCATAGTGGATTTAAGGACTCATAACGTTGAAAACCTGATTTGGAAACGACTTCGGAATGCAGCAGCTAATCCCATAAAGAAACTGTTGTATGATCATGTGGCTTCAACTCTTGAAAATTATGAATTGAATGTGATACATGCTCCTGACTGCATATCTGCCATTTCTGAGGTCGATGCTCAATGGTTTAGGGAGAAGTTGCAGAATAAACCTCGTTTTCAGTTGCATCCGCTGGATATTGTTAAGTCTGCTGGTAAACATCCTGTCTGTGTTAATGTCGTTCCATTCGGACTTGATATTCAGAACATTCCGCTTTATATGGATATAATGCCGGAGCCGGATTCGCTTTTCTATATCGGTGCGATGGACTGGATACCCAACATAGAAGGTCTGGAGTGGTTTCTTTCGCAGGTGTGGCCGCTTGTCCATCAGAAAATGCCACAGCTTAAATTTTATGTTGCAGGCCGAAATATGCCGCAGTCACTGATTGACAGTCATCCTGAAAATGTGGTTGTGGTTGGAGAAGTGGCTGATGCCCACGAATTTATGCGTTCCAAAGGAATAATGATAGTTCCTTTGCTTTCGGGCAGTGGTGTGCGTGTCAAAATAATTGAAGGGCTGACCATGTCGAAAGCGATAGTTACTACTTCTGTCGGTGCTGAAGGTATATCTGTTGCCGATGGTCATGATATAGTGATTTCCGACAAACCTGAAGAAATGGCTGCATCAATAGTCAGATTAGCTGAAAATCCTGTGTTGGTAAAGAATATTGAAACCCATGCTTTTGAGACAGCGCAACACTATGATGTGCGGTCTATTTTTTTGAATTGGTTAGAATTCATCGGACGTTCTTGACGGCTGATGCTATGTCGGAGTTTCGGCCGATGTTTTTACTGCGAAGGCGATTGAGGCGAGCAGCGTTGTGTTTTATTTGATGTTAAATACAAGTCGTCCGACTATAATAGTCACAATAGCAAGCGGTGCAATGTATTTAATAATGAAAAAGATGATGTTTTTGAGCGCTATTTTCGTTGTGCCTTGATTTGTGAGTTCGTCAATGAATGCGGTTTTCTTTAGTTGCCAGCCGATGAAAATTGTAATCAGCAGGCCGCCAACAGGCATAAGAATGTTAGCGGTAAGATTGTCAAGGATGTTGAAGAAAGACATATTCCCGATAACAATATTCGAGTTGTCTTGCAGGCTGAGTGTTGCAAACAATCCGACAATCAGTGCTCCTATGGCGCACCATATTGTTGCTTTTTTTCGTTTGATGGAGTGTTCTTCGACGAAATATGCCACTGAAGCTTCAAGCAGGGAAATTGTTGAGGTCAGTGCGGCAATGGCAAGTAGTATGAAAAAAATCAGACAAAATATGTAACCGCCTGCCATCTGATTGAATATCAGCGGTAAAGTGTTGAATGCGAGACCGGCACCGGCCTTCGGGCTTATTCCCATTGAGAAGGCAGCAGGAAATATCGTTATTCCGGCAAGAATTGCAACTAATGTGTCGGTCATAACCACGGAGGTGGAGGAGGTCAGAAGGTTGTCTTTTTTATTGATGTATGAGCCGTATGTTATCTGTACTCCCATTCCTACGCTAAGCGAAAAAAAGGCTTGCCCCAATGCACTGATACAAACTTCCGGTGTTATCTTGCTGAAGTCCGGTTTGAAGAAAAACTTTAATCCCTCTGTTGCGTTTGGTAGGGTCAGTGACTTGACACACAATATGATAAGGATTACAAACAACATGGGCATCAGCACTTTCGCGTATTTCTCAATGCCTTTCTCAATACCTTTCAGTACAATAAATGCAGTAAGGATAATAAACAACGTCTGCCAGATGAAAGGCCTGAAGGAATTGTTGAAGTTGGTCATACCTTGTTCTATTTCGGAGATGTTTTTTCCGTGATAGAAATTAATCAGTGACTTGTAGATGCATTCGAGAGTCCATCCGGCAATTGTCGAATAGAATGCCAGAATTAAGAAAGAACTGATTACACCAACGAATCCGACTATAGGCCATGCGGTTTTTGGAGCAAGTGTCTTGAATGCACCGACTGTATTCCGATGTGAGCGTCTTCCGATGATAAATTCCGACAGCATAAGTGGAATGCCGAGAAATACTATTATCAGAAGATAGACGATGAGAAAAGCACCTCCGCCATTTTCACCGGCTTCGCAGGGGAAACGGTAAATGTTTCCTAATCCGACTGCCGAACCGGCTGCCGCTGCTATAACTCCGAATTTTGATCCGAAATTTTCACGTTGTTTTTCCATATTTGATAGTTAGTTGTTTTTTATCAGCAGTGAAAGGATTTCATCTTTGCCGACGGTGTTCTGTTCACCATTAATCATGTCTTTCACTGAGACACAGTCCTTTGCGATTTCGTCTTCACCTGCGATGACGACATACGGTATTCCGCGTTTGTTGGCGTATTCCATTTGTTTCCTGAATTTTACTGAATCAGGATACAATTCAGAGTTGATGCCTTCATGACGCAGTTTGCTGATTAAAGGCAGGCAATATCTTGCTTCCTTGTCGCCGAGGTTGACGAAAAGTACCTGTGTGGTCTGTGTGCTTTTTTCAGGGAACAGGTTGAGCTCGTTCATGACATCGTAGATGCGTTCCGCCCCGAATGACACACCTACTCCGGAAACGTCAGGCAGACCGAATATTGAGGTAAGGTTGTCATAACGTCCGCCACCACAGATGCTGCCAATAACAGTATCAGCCGATTTCACCTCGATGATGGCACCGGTATAGTAGTTCAGCCCGCGAGCAAGAGTGAGGTCGAGGTCAAGCTGAGCGGTGGCGTTTGGACAATCTTCGAGCAGACTGAATATGGTTTCTGTTTCCTCAATACCCTTTAAGCCTTCTTCATTGTCTTTCAGAATTTCTTTCAGTGATGCAAGTTTGGTCCTGTTGTCACCTGTAAGGGTTAAGATAGGTGTAAGTTTGTTTATTCCTTCATCTTCAATTCCTTTGTCCTTCAGCTCCGCGATTACGTTGTCGTAACCGATTTTATCCATTTTGTCGATGGCAACGGTGATGTCGGTAAGTTTGTCACTATATCCGATGAAAGAAGCTATCCCGCTCAGAATCTTTCTATTGTTAAGTTTGATTATTATGTTTATTTTCAATGCTTTAAACACATCGTTAATCATCATAATCAGTTCCGTTTCGTTAAGCATTGAAGTGGTTCCGATTACATCCACATCGCATTGGTAGAATTCTCTGTAGCGACCTTTCTGAGGACGGTCGGCACGCCATACCGGTTGCATCTGATAGCGTTTGAAAGGGAATACGATATCGTTGCGGTACATTGTGACATACCTTGCGAACGGGACTGTAAGGTCATATCTCAGCCCTTTTTCGGAAATCTTGTGCATCAGTTTTATTGATGAACTTTTGTCTTCATCGGTGGTGCTTGCCAGAAAGTCTCCGGAGTTGAGTATTTTGAATAGAAGCTTGTCACCTTCGTCACCGTATTTGCCCATCAAGGTTGACAAGTTCTCCATTGAAGGCGTTTCTAACGGTTTATAGCCGTATAAGTTGAATATTGATTTTATGGTGTCGAAAATGTAGTTGCGTTTTATCATCGTTTCCGGTGAGAAATCGCGGGTTCCTTTTGGTATTGATGGTTTCGTCATATTTGTGTTTTTGTATGGAGAGATGCGTCATGTTGCGTCTCTGCAATAAGGTGATTTATAGTTTGTCCGACGTTTTGCCAATCGTAGGTCCTGTGGACGAATTGGCAGCCGTTTTCGGCTATCTGTTGGGCGAGTTTATTATCGTTGAGTAGTCGAATTATGTTATTGGCAAGTGAACTGGCATCGTCGCCGATTAATATCTCAGTGTTGTCGGCGGCTTTGAGTGAGTTGTTTGCGAGCGGAGTGGTGATGCATGGCAGACGCATTGCCATGGCTTCGAGCAGCTTGTTCTGAAGTCCGGTGCCAATGCGCATCGGTGCTATGAAAACCTTTGCACGCATATAGTAGTCCCGCATATCATTGACCCAGCCTGTTACAATCACATTGTCACACTGCAGTTTCATTAGTTTATGAGATGGATTTGCGCCTACAATTGCAATTTTGACATCAGGTATTTCAGATTTAACAATCGGCATGATTTTTTTGATTAAAAACTCTGAGGCATCGATGTTGGGAGTGTAGCCCATATTGCCTGTGAAGACTATATCAATGTCTTTGATAATGTCATCTTTTGGCTTGAAGTAGCTGAAGTCCACGCCATTAGGAACAATGGATATCTGTTCTTTGTTTGGATGTGGATACAGCTTGCGGTCGGCATCGGAAATGATTATCTTGTTGTCATAAATGCTGAAAATGTCGTGTTCATACCGTTTCAGCCTTCTTACTTCAATATTGTAGAAAGGACGTCTGAGTATGTTGACTTTCTTGGCGCTTCTTGCAATGTTGACCGACATTGTATCCTGAATGTCAATAGTTTTGGGAATGTCAATGTCTTTAACATGTTCGGTGACGCGCAGCAACTGGCAGAAGATATGGTCGGGCTTGACTTCATCATAATATTGTCTTAGAGCATCGATACTCTTTTTTGAGGTGTAGTAGCCTACCTGGAATGGTATTTTCTGAAACATGGTCCTTGCGAGATTCACCATAATTCTGCCTTTTGAAATAGGGAAAATCCTGATGTCTTTGCAGTATTGTCTTAAAACGTTCAGGCTTTCCTCGGAAGATTTTGCCTCATCAATGGAAAACAGAAATATGTCATAGTACTTTGAGAGCTCTCTGATAAAATTGAAGGCACGCAGTTTGTCGCCTTTTTCTATCGGATAAGAGACTCTGGATGTAAGTACTAACAGTCGCATAATCAGTAAGATGATATATTGTTAATCTAATTTCAGCACTGCAAGGAAAGCGGATTGTGGCACTTCTACGTTGCCTATCTGGCGCATTCTCTTTTTGCCTTGTTTCTGTTTTTCAAGAAGTTTTCTTTTACGGGTTATATCGCCGCCATAGCATTTTGAGGTGACATCCTTACGGACGGGCTTGACGGTTTCGCGGGCAATGATTTTGGAGCCGATTGCAGCTTGAATTGCGATTTCAAACTGCTGACGCGGAATGAGTTCCTTCAGCTTTTCACACATCCTTCTGCCAAAGGCGTAAGCATGGCTTTCATTGATGAGGGATGAGAGAGCATCAACCATTTCGCCGTTGAGAAGTATGTCAAGTTTCACGAGTTTGGCTGGATGGTAGTCAGAAATGTGATAGTCAAGTGATGCATAGCCTCTTGATATGCTCTTGAGTTTGTCGTAGAAGTCGAAGATTATTTCGCCGAGAGGCATGTCGAAGGTTAGCTCGACGCGGGTGTCGGTAAGATAAACCTGGTCTTTCACGGTGCCGCGTTTTTCGATGCATAGAGTCATGATTGGACCTATGAACTCGGATGTGGTGATGATTTCGGCCACGATGAAAGGTTCTTCTATATGTTCGATGGTTGTGGACTCCGGTAGTCCGGAAGGGTTATAGACGTCAATTACTTTGTCATTGGTCAGATAAGCTTTGTAGTTGACATTTGGGACGGTGGTTATGACATCCATATCGAATTCGCGGTCGAGGCGTTCCTGAACGACTTCCATGTGGAGCAAGCCGAGGAATCCGCATCTGAAACCGAAGCCAAGTGCTGCCGAAGATTCCGGCTCAAAATAAATGCTGGCATCGTTGAGTTTCAATTTTTCAAGAGAAGAACGCAATTCTTCGTATTTGTCGGCATCGGTAGGGTATATGCCCGCGAAAAGCATAGGCTTAACCTCCTCAAAACCTTCGATTGGCTTATCGCACGGATTTTTGACAAGTGTGACCGTATCACCGACTTTCACTTCAGTTGAATCCTTTATTCCTGAAATAATGTACCCCACATCGCCTGCGCTTAAGGTATCGGTAGGGAAGCGTTGTAGTCGCATTATCCCGATTTCCTCGGCATTATATTCATGATCAGTGCTCATGAATTTGCACAAGTCGTTGGTATGCAGTGTGCCATTCATGATGCGGCAGTATGTGATGATTCCTCTGAACGGGTTGAAGAGAGAGTCGAAGATGAGCATCTGCAATGGTGCATTAGGGTCTCCCTCCGGGCATGGTATTTTTTCCACTATTGCATCAAGGATGGCCTTCACGCCTTCACCTGTCTTGGCACTTACGCGGAGTATGTCGGTTCTGTCGCATCCTATCAGGTCCACGATTTCGTCTTCCACCTCGTCGGGCATGGCATTGGTCATGTCCATTTTGTTCATCACAGGGATGATTTCGAGATTGTTATCTATAGCTTTGTATAGGTTGGCAATGGTTTGGGCCTGAATGCCCTGTGTGGCATCGACAACGAGGATGGCACCTTCGCAGGCAGCGATGGAACGGCTGACTTCGTATGAAAAATCAACATGTCCTGGGGTGTCGATGAGGTTGAGAATATATGTTTCGCCTTTATACTCATAGCGCATCTGAATGGCATGGCTCTTAATTGTGATGCCGCGTTCACGCTCCAAATCCATGTCGTCAAGCGTCTGATTTTGAAGTTCCTTCCCTTTGACGGTTCCTGTGATTTCAAGCATACGGTCGGCTAATGTACTCTTACCGTGGTCAATATGTGCTATAATGCAGAAATTTCTAATGTTTTTCATAATTCTGCAAATATAGTGTTTTTTTAATTAACTAATTTGAAAATTTGGAGTATCTTTGCAGAAACAAATTATCGTGAAAATTAAAATTAAAAAATATCAAAAAATGAAAAAGTTATGTTCAATCCTTATTTTGGTAATTCTGGGAATAGGATTATCATTTCAATCTTGTAACAAAAACAAGTCTAATGTTAAATTAGAAAACAAGGCTGATTCAGTAAATTATGCCTGGGGCGTTTATTGGGGCGAGTCATATAAGTCTGAGCTTTCAAAACTCCCTGAAATAGATTATAATGTTTTACTTAAGAATTTCAAGAATTATTTGTTTTCAGATGGTGAATACATGTCACTTCAAGATGCAGAGAATGTTATGTCAGAATTCTTCCCGAAGTACAATGATATGGTTAAGGACGAAACCGGACAGACAAAAATGACTCCTGGCGTTGACTACGATAAGAATGACATCAGCGCTGCAATGGGAACATTTTCCGCAGATAATGTCAAGAATGGTTTCGCTGATATGCCTTGTGGATTCAACAAAGATATGTTCTACTATGGTTTTGAAGCATCACTTAAAGGCACAAAAGCAGCTTTGGACCCAACTAAAGCATCTTCAATAATTGATGCTTATTCAGAGGAAGTGAGAGCTGCACAGATGACAGCGGAAGCAGAAGTAAAGGATAATAATGAAGAATATTTGGCAAACAATAAAACTAAAGAAGGTATGATAACAACAGAAAGCGGATTACAATACCGCGTAATCAGACAGGGTAGCGGTGCAAAGCCTACAGCTGAAAGTACGGTTAAAGTTCATTACACAGGTACATTGACCGATGGCACAAAGTTCGACAGTTCTTATGACAGAGGTACACCTGCAGAATTTCCTGTGAATGGAGTTATTCTTGGTTGGCAGGAAGGTCTCCAGCTTATGCCTGTGGGCTCAAAATATGAATTCGTCATTCCACCTGAGCTCGGTTATGGCAGCCGTGACCTTGGCAGTATTCCTCCTAACTCAATCCTCCTTTTTGAGGTTGAACTTCTTGGCATTGTAAAGTAATAACAATTAATTCAAAGTATTGCAATAACATTTAATTCAATTTTTAGTCATGACAAAAATTAAAGTTGGTATTAACGGATTCGGCCGTATCGGTAGAAACGTTTTCAAGATTGCTTTGGAAAGACCAAACATCGAAATCATCGGTATTAACGATTTAACAAGTACTAAGGTTCTCGCACATCTGCTGAAGTACGATTCAACACAGGGAAAGTTTAACGGTGAAGTTGACTGCACTGATGATGCTATCATCGTTAACGGTAAGTCTATTCCTGTATTTACAGAAAGGTCCCCGCTGTCAATCAAATGGCCTTGCACTCCTGACATAGTCATAGAGTCAACTGGCGTATTCACAAAAAGAGAGACCGAAAAAGGCGGCTATGGCGACCATTTGAAAGCCGGTGCAAAGAAGGTTATCCTCACAGTTCCTGCAAAGGACGAAATTGACAATATGATTGTCATGGGTGTCAACCAAGATGCTCTTCGCCCAACTGACCTGTGCATTTCTAACGCTTCCTGCACAACCAATTGCATAGCTCCTGTGGCTAAAGTACTTGAGGACAATTTCGGTATTGAAGTAGGTTTTATGACAACTGTACACTCATATACCAACGACCAGAAGATACTTGATGCTCCTCACAGCGATTTGAGAAGAGCTCGCTCTGCAGCTGTTTCCATCATCCCAACAACAACAGGTGCTGCTAAGGCTGTCGGTAAAGTTATTCCTTCATTGAAGGGTAAACTCGATGGTATGGCAATGAGAGTTCCTACACCAACAGGCTCAATTTGCGACTTGGTTGCCACATTGAAGAGACCTGCTACAAAGGAAGAAATCAACGCTGCCATGAAGAAGGCTGCTGAAGGTCCGATGAAAGGCATCCTCTCATATACCGAAGATCCTATCGTTTCATGCGATATCATTCATGACACCCATTCATCAATATTTGACGCTTTGTCAACAATGGTATTGGGCAATACAGTGAAAGTTATTTCATGGTATGACAACGAATGGGGTTATTCCAACAGAGTTGTTGACCTTATCGAATGGGCATCCAAATAGTCTGTTCCAATAATTGAAAAAAAGGCGGCTTTATTGATTTTCTCAATGAAGCCGCCTTTTTTAGTTCTGCCTCTTTCCTGTTTACTTCGATTTGCTCAAATATGGCAAATGTCGCATTATCTCTTCAATTAAAACTATACCAAAAGCTATGGCAACCGTGATTTTTATGGATAAAAATCCACTTGATAGCGCAAGGTGTGTCTGACCTGCAACGAGATAGTATGAGGTCCAGAAAAGACCGCCGCCTGGAACGAGCGGGAAAATGCCACAGATTAGATACACTGTCACAGGACAGCGGCGTAATACTGCAAAAACGCGCGACACTATCAGGACCGCCATGGCTCCAAAGACTGTTGCTTCGGCAGGTGAGCATCCAAGACGAAAAGCTGAAAGATACACCAACCATCCCATGGCACCGGCAAGACCGCAGTAAAGGTAATGCTTGCGCGGTGTCCCAAATAAAATGGAGAATGCTGCAGTTCCGAAAAATGCCGCAGCAAGTTGCCACCATATTTTTGCAGTAATAGCATCAGTTGACATCCCATTGAGCGGTATTATTCCGTCCATTATGACTCCATCAACAAGAAAGGCGAAAATGACCCCTAACGCTATGCACAGAAATATCATGAAGGCGTCTAATAGTCGTGTGATGCCAGCTAAATAGTCCTCGTTGGCAATATCTCTTATGCCGTTGGTAAAGGGTATTCCAGGCACCAGCGGAATGATGGCACCGATAATCATATTGCCGAGATTGTCACCTGCGCCCAAATGATATGCCAGAATACAGATGGCTGCCGCAATGAAACCACCGCTGATGTTTACAAAGATACGGCTCAAGTACTTGTTCCCGACAAAGACTATAAAGACGTATAGCAGCAGTCCGGCTATGAAAGAGACCAGACTGTCGTAGAGACTGCCGCCAAATATCATTGAGAAGAATCCCGCACCGAAAGCGCTGCCCAGTATCTGTTCCCATTTGGGCTTAGGCTTCATATTTCTGATGGCGGTTAACCTTTCACGAAGCTGTGACAGGGATAAATTCTTATCTGCCACGTCACGTGAAATCTGATTTACTTCAACCACCTTGTCGAGACTTGCGCTCCGAAGGGGAATGTACTGGGCTTTGGAGTAGCCTTCGCCTGTTGCAATGATGCCGTTGGAAAGGACGAAAAAGTTTCCGTTATCGGCACCATAATGACGGGCTATTCTCTGCATGGTGTCTTCAACCCTCGAAATTTGCGCCCCATTTTCAAGGAGTATCTTACCTGCTTCATTGGCAAGTTCTAATGCTTCGTGATTTTGGCTTTCTTTCAAGATACTGCGGTGTTATTTTTTCTCTTCAGCCTTCTTAAGAGGCAATACGCCAGCCATGTCGCCTATGACATTGACAAGCTCGGAATCGGATGGAAGAACTATCTTAGCATTGTTTCTCAATGAGGTTTCGACTGCTTCTATCTTTCTGAGAATCTGTGCGTTTCCTATAAAATATTTCTGTGCTGCCTCATTGACTAAACGTATCGATTCAGCTTCACCTTCTGCCTTTAATATCATTGACTGTCGCAAACCTTCGGCTTCCTTGATTTTTGCACGTTTTGTACCGTCAGCGGTTGTCTCGGCAGCAGTTGCAAAGTCAATGGCGGAAATTTTTTCATTTTCAGCCTTGACGACTTTGTTCATGGTTTCCTGTACATCTGGCGGAGGATCAATCTGCTTTAATTCGGCGCGTACAATGCTGATTCCCCATTTCTGCGTTTCTTCGGAAAGAATCTGGTGCAGTTCGGTGTTAATTCTGCCTCTTTCGCTGTTGGCGGATTTGAGGGTGAGTGTGCCAATGATGTTACGCAAAGTCGTTCTTGCAAGATTTACTATCTGATACTGGTAATTGTTTACATTGTACAACGAGCTTTTTACGCCTTCTTCCGTGTCGATGACTTTGAAATATATCTGTGCATCAACACTTGCATTCAGGTTATCGTTGGTGATGATTTCCTGCGGCTCGGCATCAACCATCTGTTCGGTGACGTTTACTCTGTACATTTTGTCGATTAGTGGTATTATCCAGTGTAGTCCCGGATGTGCAAAACTATGGTATCTTCCCAATCTCTCTATCAATGCGCGGTGAGTGGGCCTTACTACCTTGAATCCGCTCAGGATAAAGATTATTACCACTAATGCAATTATCACGATAAGCATATACGTTTGCATGGTTTCTGTTGCTTAGTTATATCCCATCAAGCCCGTCGGTTTTAAGTATTTTTGTGCAAAGGTAAATAAAAAATAAGATATGATAACAGGTAATTGTCATAATTTGATTTATCTTTGCAATTGTACGACCATAGTGGATTGATAGTCGCGCAGTTAATGTAAAATGACCGAATGTAAACTTTGTCCCCATCACTGCAACATTGCCGAAGGCAAATCCGGCTTATGCCTTGCAAGAACGAATGTCAGCGGAAACATCGTCTGTACCGCTTATGGAAGACTGACCGCTGCCGCTCTTGACCCGATTGAGAAGAAGCCACTTTATCATTTCTTTCCGGGTTCAAAGATTTTTTCAATTGGAAGTTATGGATGTAATATGCGATGTCCGTTTTGTCAGAATTATGATATTTCTACAAACAAGGATATTGATACCGAGAAGGTGACTCCAGAGCAGGTCGTCAATATTGCAATCAGTCTTATTCCTCGCGGAAACATCGGCATTGCCTTCACTTACAATGAAATGTTGACGAACTATGAGTTCGTTGTCGAAACATCCCGTCTCGCTCGTGATAAGAATCTGAAGACTGTCATTGTGACTAATGGAATGATTACTGAAGAGTATCTCAAGCCATTGCTGCCACTAACCGATGCAATGAATATAGATTTGAAATGTTTTTCTGAGAGTGGATATCGCAAGTTGGGCGGTGACTTGCAGACAGTGCTTGAGACTATAAGGCTGGGTGCGGCATCATGTCATGTGGAAGTTACAACACTGATTGTCCCAGGGTTCAGTGACGATGAGGAAACCATGAGAGGAATCTCAAAGTTTATCGCCGAGATTAATAAGGATATTCCACTTCATATCACTCGGTATTTTCCTCATTATAAGTATGACAGTCCGCCTACAGATATCAGTGTGATGAGGCGGTTGGCTACCATCGCCAGCGAGAAACTGACATTCGTGCATTTGGGAAACATCTGAATTTCACAGGTGGGTTTTCGTTAATTAAAAGAAGACTGCCAGATTAAGTCCGGCGCCATTGTAAAACGGCATGCAGACGACTGAAGGAGAGTGTGAGGTGTCGCGGAAGATTTTCGGATAAATCCAATATGCGAACCTGGTACTCATTATGCCTATCGCAGCACCGGCCAGCACATCGTTTACCCAATGCCGGTTGTTGTATATTCTCAGACATCCTGTCGCTGTTGCCACCCCGTAACCTATAATTCCTATCCAGGGATAGCTGTCGCGATATTCCCTGTACAGGAGTTCAGCCCCCATGAAAGCCGTGGCGGTATGTCCCGAAGGAAATGATTTGGTGGAGCCGTTGTCGGGTCGCGGTTCCTTCATGACTGCTTTCATGGAATAAATGCATAATTCCATCGTGGCTGCCGAAATTGCAAGAATTATTGTCCTGTCCTTGAAGTTGTGAATACCTTTGACGTTGGCCAGATTGAGCACATATAATGAGACTGTCGGCAGATATTGAATGTAGTTATCGACACTGGTTTTGTGGGTGTGTGCAGAAAATAAATCCTGGAAATCATTTCTCCGCTCAATGAGCCACGGATTGTAAACAGACCATGCTGATACTCCGAAAACAGCTGCCGGAACTGCAAAATCATACACATTCATTTTATGCGAATCGTGAATTGTCAGCCTGTTTTGTACAGACAGACTGTCACTGTTGGTCTGCTGTGCCAGAAGTGCAGATGTCATTATGATGGCGCAGACTGTCAAGACGAGAGTTTTGATGTTGAAGGTGATTCCCATAAAAGTGAATTGATTTTACAAATTCCCCGGTTGACAAAAATACAAAAAAAGTTGTATTTTTGCAGCCCAAAATTAATCGAGGGAGTACTAGGAAACCTCCCGTTATAATAAAAACTAGATCATGAAACCAAAAGCTGTTCCATTGTCATTTATGGTTATGGGTATTGTGTTTTGTACTTGCCTGATAACCAGTAACCTATTAGAAACTAAGATAATTCAAATCGGTAAATTTTCCTTAACCGGCGGGTTCATTGTATTCCCAATCAGTTACATTATCAACGACTGCATTTCAGAGATTTGGGGATTCAAAAAGACCAGGCTGGTTATTTGGATGGGGTTTATGATGAATTTTCTTGTGATTATATTGTGTAATGCTGCCATAGCGCTTCCATCTGCTCCTTTCTGGGAAGGTGATGAGGCTTTCAGATTCGTGTTTGGTCTGGCACCTCGTATTGCTGTGGCAAGTCTTGCTGCTTTTCTTGTGGGAAGTTTTATCAACGCTTATGTCATGAGTAAGATGAAACTCCGTGACAATGGGAAACGATTTTCCTTACGTGCGATTCTTTCGACGCTTGCGGGCGAAGGTTCTGATTCGTTGATATTTTTCCCGTTGGCTTTTGGCGGACTGATGCCTGTAAATGAATTGGTTAAGCTTATGATATTGCAGGTGACAGCTAAGACGCTTTATGAAATTATGGTGTTGCCTTTTACCGTTCAGGTTGTGAAATACGTCAAACGAATCGAAAACACCGATGTGTATGATAATGATATTTCATACAAATTCTGGGATGTCAGGGATTTGTAATCTGATGTGAGTCACTTGCTTACGGAAAGTGGCAGGTTTCAGCCATGCGACTTTCCAATATGTTGTCTGTTACAAACGTGTGATGGTGTCAATTATCTCTTCCAGATACTTGGCATCGATTTCATCGAATGTGCTGATTTCCGTGCTGTCGATGTCGAGGACGCCGAGAATTTCCGGTCGGTAATCGGTTTCAGTGCCATTGCTTACATTGAATATGGGGACGACTATTTCGGAACGTGACAGAGTGCTGCACGCAATGTGCCCTGCAAACTTTTCGACATCTGGGACAATGATGGTTTTTCGCTGTTGCCATGCAGTGCCGCAGACTCCGCGGCCTTTTTTTATCCTCAGACATGCAACGCTGCCTTGAAATGGTCCCAATACTAACTCATCTCCTTCCACAAGATAGAAACCTACCCAGAAAAAGCCCATGACATCATGTATGATGGCGCAAGTCTCAGACAATATAGCAATCTTGTTTGTCTCGTCTTGCAGCAATGATTTCAATTGTTGCAACAATGTTTCGTACTTTTTCTGCTTATCTTGTATCAATTGCTCGTTTTGCATAGTTCTGTCTGTTATATGTATTCTGTCTTTATCTTGCGACTGCCACCTTCTTTTTTGAGCTTTTAGCTTTTTTGTTGGCTTTGTTCTGTATTTCGCTTAGTTCTTTCTTGGCTTTCGCCATTTGTTGCTGAAATTCGGCGTTGGCATGCAGGCGTGCGACAATAGTTGATGCCAGAATGCGGCCATTGTCAACATCGCTTTGCCAGTGTACACCGCAGATTACGCGACTTGTCCCCATGTCGTATCCGCGTTGCAATATTTCAGTTTGACGTGCAGGATTGATTTCCGCGAGGACAAGAGCGTAAGTCCATGCGGTGACTGTGTGACCGGAAGGGTAGGAACCGTTGGTTCTCAGTTTCTTTTCATCTTTAGGAGTCAGGGTTGGTTCATCAAACAGAGCGAAAGGACGCATGCGCATGTAATATTTTTTTGCCTGACGTGTGCATAGGCTGCAGTCGCCTCTCATATTGGTCAGCAGTTTGTAAAGTTCAGGTGTGTTGTCGGCATTGATGGCCATTCCGTATGCATTGCTGAAATGTTTGGCAAGGTCATCAGGGCTGAGGTTTGCATCTCTGATGGCAAGATTTGCACGGGCAGTGTCGTTGCGCATCATCTTACCCCATTTGTAACGTGCTACGTCTCGCTTGAAGGCTAATGAGCCAGGCTGTGGCGGTTCAGGGAGAAGTAATGTGCCGTTAAGGACTTCATCAGTTGTGAGGTAATATTTGTTAGGTTGGGTACGATGGTCATTGACAGTCTGAGATTGTCCCTTTGTGAGTGTTTGTGTGCTTGTTGGTTTAATAGATGGACGCTTTGTCGCGAACTCTTGTTTTGCCAGTTGCAATTGCTTTTGAAATTCCTCGTTTGCATGCAGACGAGCAACGATTGTGGTTGCAAGAACACGACCATTGTCAACATCGCTTTGCCAGTGTACACCGCAGATTACGCGACTTGTCCCCATGTCATATCCGCGTTGCAGGATTTCTGTCTGACGTTCAGGATTGATTTCCGCGAGGACGAGAGCATTAGCCCAGGCGATAATGGTGTGGCCGGAAGGGTAGGAGCCATTGTCGCGCAGATATATCTCATCATCTGGAGTCAGAGTGGGCTCGTCATATAAGACGAAAGGACGCATACGTTTGTAGTAGTTTTTCGCTTTTATTGAACACAGGTAGCTTACGTCACCACTCATGTTGTCCATCAGTTTGAATAACTCAGGCGTATTGTCGGCGCTGATGGTGCATCCAAAAGCCTGACTCAATGCTTTGGCAACACCAACAGTTGTATAGTCGGCATCTCTGATGGCAAGATTGGCACGGGCGGTGTCGTTGCGCATCATCTTTCCCCAAATGTATCGTTCCTCATCAATTTCAAATGAAATGGAGCCCGGCTGTGGTGGAGCCGGTATCAGATATGTGCCGTCAAGCACTTCATCCATCGTAAGGTAAAAGTAATCCGGTTCGGTACTGCGGTCAAGAACAGTTTCTGATTGGGCGTTGAGGTTGAAATAACAAGCCGATAACGCAAGAATAAGGAAAAATCTATTTACAAATCTTTTCATATCTGTTAATTATATAGTGCAAAGGTAACATATTTTATAATATCACATCAAGTATCATCATCAGAACGAAACCTGTTGCAAAATAAAACTATTAATCTGCAAAAATAATAATAATGGCAATAAATAATGACTATTTTCCGTTATCTTAAATTATAGTTTATATGAAAAAACTATTATCACTATTGGTGATTTTGCTTATCGGATTTCTTGCGGCAGCTACTTTTGTTGAAAAATTCCAAGGTCCGGCTTACGCGCAGATGCATTTTTATCATGCACCGTGGATGATTTTGCTTTGGGCGGCAGTCGCTGTGGCGGCAGTGATTGTCGCTGTCCGGAATAAGGCATGGAAACGCCCTGTGGTGCTTTTGCTTCACAGTTCACTGCTGATAATCCTCATTGGTGCCATGATCACACATGTCTTCAGTCAATCTGGTGTGTTGGAAATGAAACCTGGCGTGACTTACAGCTGTTTCAAAAGTGATAAGGACCCGGCAGAGAAAATTGCTTTGCCTTTCAGCATCAAACTGTCAAAATTTACAGTGGAGACATATCCTGGCGGAATGATGCCGATGGATTTTGTCAGTGAAGTGATTGTTACCGACAAAGACGGGACTTCGTATGATGAAGTTATTTCCATGAACAACATATTGAAACATAAAGGATACCGCTTCTATCAGTCGGACTATGACGGTGAAGGTGGCAGCACTTTGCAGGTGTCATTTGATCCGTGGGGTATTGCGATAACTTACACGGGGTATGTGTTATTGTTGATTGCACTTGTCTCGATGTTTTTCGAAAAGAACGGACAGTTCAGATTGTTGCTGTCATCATGGAACAAGACAGTTACTGTAATTCTGCTGCTGCTCTTTGCCACATCGGCTTTTGCGGCACCACGTACTTTGCCAAAGAAAAGTGCTCATGAAATGGGCAATGTCCTCGTCTCGTATAAGGGGCGTGTCTGTCCGATACGGACTCTCGCAAATGATTTTACCAACACGGTTTGTGGCAGTACACATTATGACGGTCTCAATGCTGAACAAGTGCTTAGTGGTTTCATTTTCAATATCGACCAATGGAGATACGAACCTGTCTTTAAAATAAAAGGAGACAATGTCCGTCGGTATATGAACCTTGATGGCCGCTATGCTACCTTACAACAACTTGAAGAATTGGTGTATAATGTTGAAAATGACACTGCTACATATCTGATGAAGGATAAGAACTTCCGTGCTGCCATTGAAAAATACCGTCTTGTCGAAAAGATATATACGAGACAGCTGCTGAAGATTTATCCTCACGCCGACAGTGCAAGTAAGGCTGAAGGCAAGTGTTCCATTACTTGGTATTCTCAGAATGATGCCCTTCCTGAAGATATAATAGGAAATGAATATATTTTTATTCGCAAACAGCTCAGCTTCTGCAGTGAACTTATTGCCAAGGGCGATTATGACGAATTCAACAACGTAATGCAGAAGTTACGAAAATATCAGACGATAAACGGCGAATTTGCGTTGCCTTCGTCAGCGCGACTGAACGCTGAACAACTTTATAACAGACTTTTTTATGGTAAAATCATGACTGTAATAAGTGTGATTTTGGGAATGGCGCTCTTCGTAATTTGCATTCTTAATGTGAAAACGGAGAAGAAGATGAACAAAATGATGCGTGTAATTGGCATAGTCTGGCTGGCATTGTTGGGACTGTTTCTTGTCTCCATTTTCATTCTGAGATGGATAGCAGGCGGTCACATTCCTCTTGCCGGAAGTTACGACAGTATGGTTTTTCTTGCGCTTTGTGCGTATGTCATTTCGTTGATAATGACACGTAAATACGACCTGGCAATACCATTTGGAATGCTTGTTGCCAGTCTTTCCCTTATGCTTCCGATGATGAAATCACCTGTTCCACCGGTCACCAATCTTATTCCGGTGCTTTCATTCCCTCTTCTGACGCTCCATGTCACAGATATTATGATAGCATACGCATTGCTGTTTTTGGTTCTTCTCAATGGTGTGGTTGGATTGTTTTCCAAAGTCGGCAGGGAAAAACTGCATCATCTCTCTCTTATCATGTTGTATCCTGCTGTGGCATTGCTTACTATTGGCATTTTCATCGGTGCTGTCTGGGCAAATATCAGCTGGGGTAACTATTGGAGTTGGGATCCAAAGGAGGTATGGGCATTGATAACGATGTTTGTCTATGCTGCTCCTTTGCACGGCAGACTTATGCCTTGCTTCCGCAATACCAGGTTCTTCCATTTCTACTGTATCATTGCATTTATCAGCATCATCATCACATATTTCGGCGTGAACTTCATCCTTGGTGGAATACATGCATATAATTAATTTACAAACAATTGAAACTCCTTGTCTTTAATCCCGAGCATGACTATGCGATAGCCAATAACGACAGTAATTATGTGGCTCTTGAGTCGGCATTGCAGTTTGCTGATGATTGTGCCCTGTTTGCAGCTTATTATCCGTTTGATACTGGCATCGTGTTCCAGCAATGTGCTGATATATCATCAGTTACACAGGTTGTTCCATGGGGCTGGGACAAAGCCATAATAAAAAGGCTGAAGAACAGCGGCATTGATTCAAAACTTCTGCCTTCTGACTCCCAGATGGATAAAATCCGTGAACTTTCACATCGTAGGATGTCTTCAATAGCGATGCAGTATATACTTGACAACAGTCGAACGCCTGATGTTTTGCCTTGTCCGGCAGCAATGTTGACAGATTTGGATATGATTAGTAA